>JBCNOJ010000380.1:0-5025 GCA_039593925.1 Acidovorax sp. | reverse complement strand
CATCGTCCGACGCGCGTGCAGCCGTGCTGCGGGTGAAGGGCGAGAAGATGCGTTCGCGCTCCTCGGCGGCCACGCCCGGGCCGGTGTCCCACACCTCCACCTGCCAATGCCCGGCACGGCGGCGCACGGCCAGCAGCACGCCGCCGTGCTGGGTGTACCGCAGCGCGTTGTGCACCAGATTCACCACACACTGGCGCAGCAGCATCGGGTCGGCCTGCACCCGGGCACCCGCCGGCGGCGGTCGCAGGCGCAGCACCAGGCCCCGGGTGCGCGCAGATTCGCCCAGCAGCATGGCCACCTCCCGCAGCAGCGGCGCCAGCGCCACCGCCTGGGGCCTTGCCTGCACGGCGCCCGCCTCGATGCGCGACAGGTCCAGCAGCGCATTGCACATCCATTGCAAAGACTGCACACCCTGGCGCAGGTTCTGCAAGGTGGTATCCAGCGCCGGGTCTCGGTTGCGCAGCGCGATGGACTCGGCCAGCAGCCCCACGGCGTGCACGGGCTGGCGCAGGTCGTGGCTGGCGGTGGCGAGGAACTGGTTCTTCACGGCCAGCGCCTGCTCGGCCTCGCCCTTGGCGGCACGGAATCGCTCCGTCAGGTCCACGTTGCTCAGAAAGAACTGGTGGCTGATGCGCGCGTTGCGAAAGAACACGCCAAACGCCAGGTGCATGGGCAGTAGGTACGGCCAGTGATCGGGAAACACATAGGGCACCGACAACAGGCTGACCGCATAGCTGGTGAAAAAGAAGCGCTTGAAAACCACCAGCGCCGCCGACTGGTGGGCCGCATGGGCTGACACGACCAGCGTGGAACCGCAGATGAACACCACCCGCAGCTCAAACGGCGTATCAGGCCCCGCCGCCGCCGACGCGCTCATCAGCACGGCGCCATAAACCGCTGCCAGCATCTGCACGCGCCGCAGCCAGCCCGACACAAACTCCGGACGGACCTCACCGGCGGGTTGGCGCAGCAGGTCGCGTTGCCAGCAGCGCCAAAGCAGCCAGGAAAAACCGCTCAAAGACACGGCCGCCAGCCACCACCAGGTGATGCCCGCGGGCCACAAACCCAGCGAATACAGCCAGATGGAGCCGGGCAGACCGAGGAAGGGAATGAAAGTGCAGCCGTCGCGCACCCGCATGAAGCTGTTGCCCAACAGCTGCAGCCGGGCTGCAGGCGCCAGGGTGTCCCAGGAGAGCACGCGTTCAGTGTTCATCGGGCCCATGTTGGCAGCTTCTTGCAGCAAACACCCCCTACCTCAGAAGGGTTGCGCGCTGGGGCCTGCGCGTGCCAGCGGTGGATCTGCCATCGCTCAGGGCGGCCGGAACCTGGCCGGTCGGGGCCCGCGCGCTCGGTGAAAATTCCGCCGCACAAGGCCGCCACCGCGCGCTGGCAGCGGCGGCAACGCTCAGGCCAGCGCGCGCTGGATGATGATCTTCTGCACGTCGCTCGTGCCTTCGTAGATCTGGCACACGCGCACGTCGCGGTAGATGCGCTCCACCGGGAAGTCGTTCACCACGCCGTAGCCGCCCAGTGTCTGAATGGCGGCGCTGCACACGCGCTCGGCCATCTCGCTGGCAAACAGCTTGGCCATGGCGGCTTCCTTCAGGCAGGGCTTGCCCGCATCGCGCAGCGCAGCGGCGTGCCAGATGAGCTGGCGCGCGGCCTCGATCTGCGTGGCGCAGTCGGCCAGGCGAAAGCCCACGGCCTGGTGGTTGAAGATGGCGGTGCCAAAGCTTTCGCGCTCCTTGGAATACGCCAGCGCTGCATCGAACGCGCTGCGCGCCATGCCCACGCTTTGCGCGGCAATGCCGATGCGGCCGCCTTCGAGTGCGCCCAGGGCGATCTTGTAGCCCTCGCCCTCCGCACCGATCAGGTTCTCGGCCGGGATGCGGCAGTTGTCGAAGTTGATCTGCGCCGTGTCGCTGCTGTGCTGGCCGAGCTTGTCTTCGAGCCGCGCCACCACGTAGCCGGGGTTGCTGGTGGGCACCAGGAAGGCACTCATGCCCTTCTTGCCCGCGCCTTTGTCGGTCACAGCGATCACGATGGCCACATGGCCGTTTTGGCCGCTGGTGATGAACTGCTTGACGCCATTGATCACGTATTCGTCGCCTTGCTTTACCGCCGTCGTGCGCAGGGCCGAAGCGTCGGAGCCCACATGCGGCTCGGTCAGGCAGAAAGCGCCCAGCATCTGGCCTTGTGCCAGCGGTGTGAGCCAGTCTTTCTTCTGCTGTGCGTTGCCATAGCGCATGAGGATGGCGTTGACGGGGCAGTTGGTCACGCTGATGGCGGTGCTGGTGCCGCCATCACCGGCCGCGATTTCTTCGAGCACCAAAGCGAGCGTGAGGTAGTCAAGGTTAGCGCCACCAAACTCTTCGGGCACGCAGATGCCGTACGCGCCCAGCGCGGCCAGGCCCTGATGGGCTTCCTTAGGGAAGTGGTGTTCCTTGTCCCAGCGCGCGGCATTCGGCCACAGCTCGGTTTGCGCAAAGTCGCGCACCGCATCGCGGATCATTTCCTGGTCTTGGGTCAACAGCATGGGGTTGTCTCCGAGAGTCGTTGATCGTAAAAAAGAGTCACCAGTGCGCGGCGCGGCGGCCGTCGTGGTGCAGCAGGCGGCCCTTGTCGGCAGCGGTCACGCTGGCCAGCGTGCTGCACAGGCCGCGCACGCTGTCTTCCACCGTCAGCGGCGCACCACCGCCGCCCATGTCGGTCTGCACCCAGCCGGGGTCGATGGTGATCAGCGTCGCGCCGGGGTAGTCGTGCTGCGCGGCGGCCACGGCCATGTTGAGCGCGGCCTTGCTGGTGCGGTAGAGCCACGAGCCGCTGTTCGGTACGCTGCCGATCTGCGACATGGACGACGACAGGAAGGCAAACACGCCGCCCGCATCGGCCACCAGAGGAGCGACCTGCGGAATGGCCTGCATGGCGCCCAGCACGTTGGTATGCATGACGGCGTCAAAGTCTTGCTGGGTGGGCGGCGTGAGCGCGTTGGGCCGGCGGATCACCCCGGCCACATACCAGGCAATGTCGATCTTCTCGCCATCGAGCTGCCACGCCAGGCCGCTCACGCTGGCGGGATTGGCCACGTCCACCGTCAGCGCTTCGGCGCCCAGGGCCCGAACACGCTCGCGGCCCGCGTCGTCGCGCACGGTGGCGATCACGCGGCGGCCCGCTTCCGTGTATTGGCGCACCAGCTCCAGGCCAATGCCCCGAGAGGCACCGATGATGAGAACGGAATTCATTTTTAGGTCAAATCGGCCTCTAGCGCTTTACCATCAAGCGCCAACAGCTATAAAAACAGAAGCAATCCTGCACGGCGTGCTGCGCAGTGCACAGGGGCGCAGCCAGGGCTGACCATGCCAACCCTTCCCGCGCTGAACCGGCGCCCAGCCACACTCCGCAGCGCCCGCGCGTTACACCAGTTCCAGCGCCACGGCCGTGGCCTCGCCGCCGCCGATGCACAGCGTGGCCAGGCCCTTGGTCAGGCCACGGGCCTTCAGCGCATGGATCAGCGTGACCATGATGCGCGCGCCGCTGGCGCCAATGGGGTGGCCCAATGCACACGCGCCGCCGTTCACGTTGACCACATCGTGCGACAGGTTCAGCTCTTTCATCAGCGCCATGGGCACCACCGCAAAGGCCTCGTTGACTTCCCACAGCTGCACGTCGCCCACCTGCCAGCCTGCCTTGGCCAGCGCCTTCTGCGTGGCGCCCAACGGAGCGGTGGCGAACCACTCAGGCTCTTGCGCGTGGGTGGCGTGGCTCACGATGCGGGCCAGGGGCTTGGCGCCCAGCTTCTTGGCGGTGGACTCGCGCATCATCACCAGCGCGGCGGCGCCGTCGTTGATGCTGGAGCTGGATGCGGCGGTGATCGTGCCGTCCTTCTTGAACGCGGGCTTCAAGGTGGCGATCTTTTCGAGCTTGACCTTGCCTGGGCCTTCGTCCACGGAGACCACGGCTTCGCCCGCGCGGGTCTTGACGGTGACGGGCACGATCTCGGCCGCGAACGCGCCGGACTCGGTGGCCGCCTTGGCACGCTGCACGCTGGCCGTGGCAAAGGCGTCCTGCTGCTCGCGCGTGAACTGGTATTTGGCAGCACAGTCTTCGCCGAAAGTGCCCATGCTGCGGCCCGGTTCGTAGGCGTCTTCCAGGCCGTCGAGCATCATGTGGTCAAAGATGCGGTCGTGGCCCAGGCGGTAGCCCCCGCGGCCTTTTTGCAGCAGGTAGGGGGCATTGGTCATGCTCTCCATGCCGCCCGCCACCATCACGTCGTGCGTGCCGGCCAGCAGCATGTCATGCGACATCATCGCGGCCTTCATGCCCGAGCCGCACATCTTGCTGAGCGTGACGGCGCCCGCGCCCTTGGGCAGGCCGCCCTTGAAGGCTGCTTGGCGTGCAGGTGCCTGGCCCTGGCCGGCCATCAGGCAGTTGCCGAACAGCACCTCGCCCACGGCATCGGGCGACACATTGGCGCGCTCCAGTGCGGCCTTGATGGCGGCACCGCCCAGATCGTGTGCGGCCAGGCTGGCGAAGTCGCCCTGCAGCGAACCCATGGGTGTGCGCGCTGCGCCGACGATGACGATAGGGTCTTGGTTGGGTGATGTCATGAAGCTGTCTCCTTGAAAGGTGGGGTGAAAAGGGGAATGCCGAAGCGCTATGGCGCAGCTTGCTCTGCAGGCAGCAACGGATGCGCCGCCTGCTGCGCGAAGCGCCGCTCCGGGTCGTAAGGGAACACGTCGAACATGTGGCCGGCACGGATGCGCTCCTGATGCGATTGCCAGAAGGCGGGGTCCAGCAGGTCGGCATGGTGCTGCATGAAAACCTCGCGCACCGCGTCGTTGCCCAGCAGGAAGGGGCCGAATGTCTCGGGGAATACGTCGCGCGGACCCACGGCATACCAGACCTCGCCGCTCATCTCTTCTTCCTCGTTGCGCGGCATGGGCACGCGCCGGAAGTGGCAGTCGGTCAGGTATTCGATCTCGTCGTAGTCGTAGAACACGACCTTGCCGTTTCGCGTGACGCCGA
>JBCNOJ010000038.1:0-17791 GCA_039593925.1 Acidovorax sp. | reverse complement strand
TGCAGCAGGGTGTAGGTGTCCACGCCACCGGCCACGTTGTTGGCCAGCTCACCCAGTTGCAGGTTGCCGATGCTGGCTGCGTGTTCGACCACTTCGAGGCCACGGAACACATCACCTTCGGCGTCGGGCAGGGTCTTGCCTTGCTCTGCCGTGAGGATGGCAGCCAGCTCGGCCATGTTTTCGCGGATGAGCTGCTGGTACTTGAGGAAGATGCGGGCGCGGGTGCCGATGGGGGTCTTCTTCCAGGTCTTGAACGCTTCCTTGGCCGAGGCCACTGCGGCATTGATTTCGTCCTGCGTGGCAAACGGCACGCGGGCCAGCACCTCTTGCGTGGCCGGGTTCACCACGTCGCGCCATTCGGTGGTCTTGGATTCGACGAACTGGCCGTCGATCAACAGCTTGACGGTGGGGGCCAGCACGGCCTGAGAGGTGGGTGCGTTCATTGGTTTGTCTCCTGGAAAAAGCGGGCAAAGGTGCGGGCAGGGGTGCCCAGAACTTCGCCATCCTAGCTGTGCAGAATTGTCTGCACAATAGACAATGGTGCGCACAAGGTTTGCAAAAATGCACATCGCTGCTTTTCTCTCCGAGCTTTGCGCATCCTTGTTTGCGTAGTGGCTCACCGAATTGAAGGACCGCCCCATGGACTGGGACAACCTGCGCTACTTTCTGGAACTGGCCCGCGCCGGCACGCTGGTGGGCGCAGCGCGCCGCCTGGCCGTGGACCACACCACGGTGGCGCGTCGCATCCAGGCGCTGGAAAAGCAGGTGGGCTCCGCCCTGTTCGCACGCGAGGCGGGCGGCCACCGCCTGACGGAGGCGGGCAGGGCGCTGCAGCCCCAGGTCGAAGCGATGGAAGCCGCCTTCCTGGCCGTGGAAAACGCCGCACCCGGCGTCCGCCAGGGCCTGCACGGGCTGGTGCGCATCGGCACCACCGAGGGGTTTGGCAACCTGATTCTGGCGCCGCAGTTGGCCCGGTTTGCGCTCGACCACCCGGGCCTGGTGGTGGACCTGCTGGCCCTCCCGCGCCTCGTGCACCTGTCGCGGCGCGAGGCGGACATCGTGATCTCGCTGGAACGCCCCGCGCGCGGCGCGGTGGTGGTGGTCAAGCTCACCGACTACGTGCTGCAGCTGTACGGCGCGGGCAGCTACCTGGCCCAGCACCCGCCCATCCGCACGGCGGACGACCTGCGCGGCCACACCTTCATCAGCTATGTGGACGACCTGCTGTTCAGCAAGGAGCTGCAGATCCTGGACGAGCTGCACCGGCCCGCGCGGTTTGCGCTGCGCAGCACCAGCATCCTGGCGCAGTACGAGGCGGCCCGTGTGGGCGCCGGGCTGGCGGTGCTGCCCGCTTTCGTGGCGGCGCAAGACCTATCGCTGGTGCCCGTGCTGCCTGGTGTGGCGCGGTTTCAGCGCACCTTCTGGATGTCCATGCCGGGGGAAAACAAGCACGTGGCGCGCATGCAGGCCACCTGGGCCTTTGTGCGCGAGGCAGTGGCGGCGCAGCAGGCGTTGTTATTGCCAACCTGAGCCCGCCGCTACCCTTAGCGACACAAAGACTCCAGCCACCCTTGCCCCGCACCCTTGCCCCGCACCCTTGCCCGCACCTTTCCCCAGCCCACCATGTCCAGCACCCTGCCACCCGGTTTTGTGATCCGGCCGTTGCGGCCCGACGATGATCTCGTGCAGATCACCGACTTGATCCACAGCGCCTACGCCCCCCACGCCCAGGGCGGCCTGCGGTATTGGGGCACGCACCAGACGGTGGATGACACCGCCAAGCGGTTTGCCATGGGCTGGGGCGTGGTGGTCACCGATCCGGCGGGCAGCTGCATTGCCACTTGCACTGTGCGCCGCAGCCAGCCTGAATCGCCGGTGCCGCTGTATCGCGACCCTGCCGTGGTGTCGCTGTCGCAGTTTTGCGTGTCGCCCGCTCACAAGGGAATGGGCCTGGGAAGGCTGGTGCACGAGCAGGCCTTGCAGGTGGCGCGCGACGCTGGCGCCACCACCATGGCGCTGGACACGGCCGCCCCGGCGCTTGCGCTGATCACCATGTACGAATCATGGGGCTACCGCAAGGTGGGCGCTTGTGACTGGCGGCCCCATACCAATTACCCCAGCGTGCTGATGGCGCGTGCGGTGGATATGCATCCCCCGCATTCGCCGCAGTGATCCCTGGCAGTGGCTTGCCATTGCTGCCAACCCATTGTTTTTTCATGCAAGCGCTCATGTCTCCTCAAGACCTGCAGATCTATCTGCATCAGCACATTCCGTTGTCTCAGGCCATGGAGGTCACCGTGGTGGATGCCTCTTTGAGCCAAGTGGTGCTGAGCGCACCACTGGCACCCAACATCAACCACCGAGAAACGGTGTTTGGCGGCAGTGCCTCGGCCGTGGCCATTCTGGCGGCGTGGTCCATGCTGCACTTGCGGCTTTCGGCCGAGGGGCTGGGCAGTCGGCTGGTGATTCAGCGCAACACCATGGATTATTTGGCGCCTATCGACGGCACCTTTACCGCCGTGGCGCAGGCGCCTGCAGCAGAGACCTGGCAGCTGTTTACCCGCATGCTGCGGCGAAAGGGGCTGGGGCGGATCGAGCAGGCCTCCGCGTTGCACTACCAGGGCAACGAGGCAGGGCGCTTGGTAGGGGAGTTTGTAGCGTTCGGGCCTGCGTACCGGTGACCCCATTCCAGAGCGGGGCCAAAGTCAAACGGTAGAAAAAAAACCGCCCGCCAGAGCGACTGCAGCCATGTCTCCACCTGCACCTCGGAGGTGCCCTGGAGTGCGGGTGGTGGTTGCAGAAGTCCTTGGCGGCGGGCGGAAATCTTTGTGTTCAACCCGCAGGTTGCAGGCGCATGGGATCAGACGTTCAGTGTTTGTGCCCTTCATGGCCTGCCGGCGACGAGCCAGCCCGGGGCTGCTGCACCCAGGCCTTCACGGTCGTCTCGCCCGCTTTCTCAAACTTCAGCGTCAGATCGAACCGGTCGCCCACCTTCAGCGGCTGGCGCAGGTTGATGAGCATCAGGTGGTAGCGCTGGCCGTGGCGCAGCTGCACCTCCTGCCCGGCGGGCAGGTCGATGGCGGGCACTTCGCGCATGCGCATCACATCGCCTTCGGTGGTCATCTCGTGCAGCTCCACGCGTTCGGCCACCGGCGTGCTGGCGGCCAATAGCCGGTCGGGTGCGGAACCCCGGTTGCGGATGCCGCGCAGGTAGGCCGCGCCATTGGGTGTGCCCGCCAGCGATGGCGTGGCATAGGGGTGGTCGATGACGAGCTGGCCCGCGCGGAAGTCGTGGGCGTGGGCGGGCGTGAAGTGGGCTGCACCCAGCAGCGCAAAAGCTGCCATGGTGTGCAGCACGCCGCGGCGGGCGGGCGAGAGGGAAGTTGTTGTCATGCGGTGTGTTTCTGTATCGATGGTTTGAGGAGCGCTGAGATTTCAGCGGGCTGGGGTGTGGGGGCCGGCATCACCAGCTTCTTTCCAGCAGCGGGCCGGGTGTGTAGACCAGGCGCAGCGCCACCACGCTGTTGCCCTGGCCCGCGATGCGCTCGCGTCCAGCCTCTACTGCCAGCAGAACGCTGGGGTGGGGGCGCCAGCCCAGCATGGCGGTGAAGCGGCGCGCGGGGTGGTAGGGCAGCAGGTTGGCGTCGGTGGCCACCAGCGTGGCGCCGGGGCCGTCCAGGCTGTGGGTGCCGCGCAGCCATTCGTGGCGCACGCCCACATCCCACTGGGCGGTGGGTTGCCACAGCGCCTCCAGCCAGCCGCCGCTGGTGCGACCCTTGTAGCGGGTGTCGCCGTTTTGCGAATACAGGTTGCCACGCTCGTTGCGCAGCACGCCTGCTGCCGTCAGGCGCACGCCGGGCAACGGGGTGGCCCAGCTGGCGCTGGCGCCCAGCAGGTCTACGGCGCCGTCGAAACAGGTGATGTTGCGCAGGCTGGCGCTGCATTGGGGCGCGGTGTGGATGTGTCCGCTGTTGCTGCGCTGCACGTAGGCGCCGCGCCCTTGGGGTTCGAGGCGGCTGTAAAAGGCATCGGCTTCCCAGTCGCCGGCGTCGCCCCACACCGACCCCGCTGCGCGGGCGCGCACGGTGGGCGCCCATGCCGCGTTTTCACTGCCCGGAAAGCGGCGTGCGCGCCACAGGCCCGCGTCAATGCCCTGCAGCCATTCGAACGTGCCTTCCAGGTGCGGGCGCCAGGACAGGTTCACACCGTCTTCGATCCAGTCGCCGTTGAACGCCGCGCGCTTGATGAGCGGCATCTGGCCAAAGCGGTCCAGGTGGCCGGCGTTGCCGATCACCGGGCCCAGCGGCATGCGGTTGCGGCCTGCGCCCAGGGTGAAGTCGGAGTCTGCAGACGGACGCGCCTCCAGCCACGCCGCCTCGGTGTGGGCGCGCTCGCTGCCATGTTTGCCAAAACTGACGGTGGCGCCCAGCAGCGGCGTGAGCCGCACGCCGGCGCCCAGCGTGCCGTGTTCCAGCGCCCAGCCACGCTGGTCGGTGGGGGTGTCGCCCAGGCCCAGAACGCCCGTCAGACGCGGCGCGGGCACGGGCTCGTCGGCGTGCTGGTAGCCCACAGCAGCTGCAGCGTTGATCTGCAGGCCGGGTGTGGCCGGAATGCTGGCGTCGCTGGCGTCGTGCGCGCGCGCCGGGTTCAGCGAGAGCAGGCACAGCGTGGCCGCTGCCACAGCACAGGCGCGTGCCTGCAGTGGTCGTGCTCCATCTGCCAAGGTGGATAGAGAGTGCGCCATTTATTTCGCTCCTGCCGCCGCGAACGGGTCGGACAGCTTGGGGTTGGTGAGCAGATCGTGGTCCGTCAGCGTTTTCAGGAAGGCGACGATGTCCGCGCGCTCCTGGGCCGTGAGGTTGATCTGGTTGATGAAGTCGTTCTTGTTGGGGTTGGCGCGGCCGTCTCCCGCATGCGGGCCTGAGGTGATGTTGCGCCCGCCCGCGGCATAGAACTCCAGCACGTCTTCAAGCGTGGCGATGCTGCCGTCGTGCATGTAGGGGCCGGTGACTTCCACATTGCGCAGGCTGGGCGCACGGAACTTGCCCATGTCCTTGACCTGCTGCGTCAGCTCGTACACGCCCCGGTTGGGCTCGGGGAAGGCACCCGTGCCGCCGATGTTGTACAGGCCCGTGTTGTGGAACGGTGTCTCCACGATGCGGCTGCCCGCGTGCACGATCTGGTCGTTGAAGTTGAAGCTGCTGTGGCAGTGAAAGCACTCGGCCTTTTCGCCAAAGAACAGGTTCATGCCGCGCTCGGCTGCGGGGGGCAGTGTGGCCTTGCCTTGCAGGTACTGGTCGTAAGGGCTGTTGCCCGACAGGATCGTGCGCTGGAACGATGCGATGGCGTGGATGGCGTTGCCCCAGTTGATGGGCGCGTTCTGGCCGGGGTACGCCTTTGCGAACTTGTCCTTGTAGCTGGCATCGGCCGCCAGCCGCGCCAGGATCTCGTCCTTGTTGCCGTCGTTCACGCCCATCTCGATGGGGTCCGTGCCAAACAGCGGGGTCTCCATCTGCTTTTCCAGCGTCACCAGCGAAGGGTTGGCCCAGGTGAGCGTGGCGTTGTACACCACGTTGGCCAGCCCCTGGGCATTGCGCGGGTGGTGCTGGCCCGTGGAGCCGATGGAGGTGGTCAGCCCGTCTGTGAATGCCTTGGATTGGACGTGGCAGCTGGCGCAGGCCTGTGTGCCGTTGCCCGACAGGCGTCGGTCGTAGAAGAGGAAGCGGCCCAGGTCCACCTTGGCTTCGGTGATGGGGTTGGCTTCGGGCACCTTGGGGGTGGGGAAGAAGGATGGCAGAACCCAGGACCAGCTTGCGCTGCTGCCGGAGTTGTCGCTGACGGAGGTGCCCCCTCCGCCACAGCCGCCCAGGGCCAGGGCCCCGAGCAGACTGACCAGGCCAGCGGCCTGGGCGGCCATCCGCTTGAGCGAATGGTGGTGTGCCATGGTTACTTGGCCTCAGCGCGGAACAGGGTCTGGCCGCTGCCGCCGTTGATCGGCTTGCCGGTCACCAGGTCGAGCGCGAGCACCTTGTAGATGGCGTTGCACTCAGGGTCGGTGGCGCCCGACATGCAACCAGGCGCGCTGCCCAGGTCTTCGTTCAGGTTGGTGCCGGTGTACAGCGCGGCCAGGTCCACTACCACCTTCTGCGTGGCGGTGTTGAAGTTGGCGAAGCTGAAGTCCATGCGGTTGGGGCGGTCGCAGCTCACGGTTTCGCCGGTCACGGGGTTGCCCGTGCAGCCGGTGGAGCCCAGGTGCACGTAGAAGGTGTTGCCAGGGGCCGCTGGTGCTGGGCGCACCACGCCGCCCGTGGGGTTCACCTCGATCTGTGCAAACTTGCGGCCCGCCTGCCACGACCACGCCATGGCCTGAACGTCCATGGGCTTGGTGGCCACGGCGTAGTCGGTGTGGTTCAGGCTGGAAGGCACGCCCACGGTGAGCTTCACACCCGTGTAGGTGCCAGCAGGCACGGTGCCCTTGATTTGCGGGTTCATGGCCTTGGTGCCAGCGTCGGCGCAGGCGCCAGTGCCGTCTTCCAGGTCCACCAGCGCCACTTCCTTGGTCTGCCAGTCGTTCACGTCCAGCGTCACGGGCACGGTTTCGCCCTTGTCATTCACCAGCGCGACGTTGCTCACGTAAAAGCGCAGGTCGTGCAACTGGGCGCTGACCTTGCCGTTGCCCAGGCCGGTGATGGCGGTGCCGCACTTCACATCTTGCGTGCCGGCCTTGGCGGCGAAGTCGATGGTGATGTTCTTGGGGCCGGTGGGGGCAGGCGTGTCGGTACCACCTCCGCCACCACCGCAGGCAGCCAGGGCCAGGGGCAGCGCCAAGGCAAGCGCCAGGGGCAGGGGGTTGCGGCGGGGGAGAGCGTTCTTGAAATGTGTCATGGCAATCGTTTTTGAATGGCCGGTGCGCGCGTGAAATGGGCAGCGCACACGGCCGAGTTGGTTCCGCAGGGCCGCGAGGGGCCTTGCACTCAATAAGAAATCTAAGAAAAGGGCAGAGCAACCCACCCGCGCCTTGGAGGCAGCGGGTGGAAGCCGCCGGAATCAGCCAGCGAATGCGGGTGGCGCGCGTGGCGGCGCGGTCAGCACCCGGTGTTCAGCCGTGCTCAGGAGCCTTGGCGCAGCGGGTGGCGGTGCGCGGTAGTGCAGCGGCGGTGCAAACCGCAGATCTGTGCGCGACAGGTCCGGCAGGGCGTCGCCCACAAAGCGGCACAGGGGGCAGTGTGGTGTGCCGTCCGCATTGCCTGCGACGCTGACCCCGTCTTCGCGTGCGGGGTCGGTTGCCAGGTCGTCCGCAGCGGCCTTGAGGCTCACCCAGCGCACGCCCTGATTGGTGCACACCTCCACCATCTCCGCCCCGCTGCTGCCGCGCGCCAGCACCAGCGTGGCTGCCAGGGCCGAGTGCACGCTGGCCAGGGCCATCCAGGCGATCAGCCACCAGGCCATGCGGCGCGCGAGCGGTCGGCAGAAGGGGCGTTTCATGGCAGATCCAGTCAGCGCGGATCAGCGGTGTGTGCGCAGAGCGTGCGCCGGAGGCAGGGCGCTCAACGGCACAAGGGTCATGCGGCCCAGGTGGTGAACGGCTTGGTGGCCGGGTGCGCTCGCAGGTAATTCGTGGCCCTGCGCCTGTATGGCTGCGGCGGCGTAGGCGGCACCCAAGGCCGCCAGGTGCGCGCAGACAAAGGCCACAACGAAGAGGCTGCTTTGCCAGGGAGGTGAAGGCGAGCGTGAAAAGGGAGGGAACGTAGGTGCTGATTGAGCGTGGGACATGACAGATCGTTTCCGGACGTGATCGGGCAGCGAACCCGAAGAAGCGTGACCCCGGCGCGTAGCGGTAGTGGCCTGGATGTGTGCAGGCAGGGCAATGCGATGCGGGGCGGCGACCAGCCTTCGGAGCGCTCACCACACCCACGAGCTAGGTGGGCAGCAGCGCTGCAGCAGCACCGCAGATCAGCGGCGCAGCCCGAGGGCTTTCAGTTCAGGAGACGAATGCTGGCGGCCCACGCGGCGGCAGGGGCGCACCCACGAGCGCGGCAATGGTCGCTTTGACGGCGGGGAGCAGGGCATGTGCCAGTGGCTGGTGTGGAGTCACCACAACCTGGGCCTGCGGCGCGGGAGCGCTGAAATGCAGACACAAAGGGCAGTCCAGCGTGTGGTGGCTGGCCGGGGCCACATCAGCACCATCATCGCCCACGACCACCAGCTTCATGGCGCTGCCCGTGGTGCAGACCAGTTGCAGAGCCTGCGGGTGAACGATGGGGGACGCAATGGCGGCGCCAACAGTCAAAACAAACCACGCCAGAATGAGGCGGGCCAGCAGTGACGAGGTGCGCAGCGATTGCATGGCGCGCATTATCGTCCTGAAACTCTGCGACCCGCTAAAACGAAGAAAAGAACAGCTTTGTGGTTGCTGATCGCCGTTTGGACTCAGCCCCTTTTGGATACCCTCAAAGCACTCAGCGTGGATGAGCCGCGCCGTTTTTGGCGAAGCCGCTGGGGCTGCAAAAACGGCGCCGCATATATCCACCGGTGCGTTTTTCTCGTTGTCGCGTTTGCCGGTTTTTTCAGGAGTAGCAGCCATGTCGCCCCTCATATCTGGCCTGGCCTCGGTTGCGTCGCTGGTCTTCAATGCCGTGTCGTCGGGCAAGCCTGCTGCAGCGCGCCGCACGGGCGATGACGAGAGCGCGCAACCGTCGGCCGTGCTCAGCCTCAGCCCGGAAGCCGCCAAGCTGGCAGGGTTTGCCGACAAGGGGCTGCTGATGACGCAGGGGCGGCTCGACTCACCTGTGGGTGCTGTCGCAGGCGTGGCGGGACGCAGTGGCCAGAGCGGTGCCGGGTCGTTGGCCGTTGCGGCAGGCGGGGGATCGGTGTCCAAGACAGATTTCCAGGAACTGCTGGCTCAGTTCGGCGCGACGGACGTGCAGAAGGAAGCGATTGCGGCACGCTTCGATGTGGACCAGGACGGCCGCATCTCGCACGACGAATTCCTCAAAGGGCTGGCTCAGACGCGGGGCGCACAGTCCACCAGCGATTTTTCCCAGGCCCTGATGCAGCTCATGGACAAGGCGGGCAACGCCGATGGCACAGTGGCGCAAAAGGAGTTTGCAGCTTTCGCGACCGCGTTTGCCACGGCAGAAAAGCGAGCCGCGCTGCGGGCGTAGCGCCTTCGGTACGCCTTGCGCAAGGAGGTCGGCCGGTGGCACATCGCTGGCAGTCAAACAAAAAGCCAACGGCCCGTGAGGGCCGTTGGCTTTATTGGGGGTGGGCTGCGAAGGGCTTTCGGCGGAAGGCCGAGCAGCGCTGCCCAATGCGGCTATCGCGTTATATCCGTCCCATGAGCAGCAGGATGATCAGGATGACCACCACCAAGCCCAGGCCACCGCTGGGCCCGTAACCCCAGTTGCGGCTGTGGCCCCAGGTGGGCAGTGCGCCGATCAGGATGAGGATCAGGACGATCAGAAGAATCAGCGAGAGCGACATGGCAGTTCCTTTTATGAGTGGGTTGCGGTGAGTGCATTGTTGGGTGCACCCCCACCCGAGGCCCGCAGGTGTCGCGCCCGCAGCGCGGTCAGGCATTTCCCACACCGGGTGTGGGAGGCAGTGGCTGCGTGAAGCACGTCGCTGCCAGGAAAATCAAAATTGATAGCTGCTAGCGCTTTGCAGATAAGCGCTAGCAGCCATTTTGGCTTGAATTTTCAGCAGCTACAGGACCGCAGCGCCTCTGCGCATCAATGCGCGCCTGCTGCGTCGCTGGCGCCTGCCCCTGCGTTGCGCGCGGGGCGCTTGGTCAGCCAGATCAGGCCAATCAGCAACAGGAACAAGCCTGCGGAGCCCAGGAAGATGTCGTTGGCCGCACGCGTGAACGCTTGCTGGTCGATGAGCCGGTTGATCTGCGCCAGCGCCTGGATCTGCGTGAGGCCCGAGGCCGTCAGGTTGTTCAGCGTTTGCGCGAACACGCCCTGACCCTGCACGAGTCCTTCGGTCAGGTGCGCATGGTGCATGGCGGCACGGCTCTCCCACAGCGTGGTGGCAATCGACGTGCCCATGGCACCGGCGGTGATGCGCACGAAGTTGGACAACCCCGCTGCCGCAGGAATGCGGTCTGGCGACACACCGGCCAGCGTGAGCGTGGTGAGCGGGATGAAGAAGAACGCCATGGCCGCACCCTGCAGCAGCGTGGGGATCAGGATGTGGATGAAGTCCGTCTGCACCGTGAACTGCGAACGCATCCACAGCACGGTGCTGAACACCACGAACGCCCCGGTCGCCATGCGGCGCGGGTCCCATTGGCCAACCTTCTTGCCCACCAGCGGCGTGAGGATGATCGCGAATATGCCCACCGGCGCCAGCGCCATGCCGGCCGAGGTGGCGGTGTAGCCCATCCACTGCTGCAGCCACAGCGGCAGCAGCACCACGTTGCCGAAGAAGAGGGCGTAGGCCACCGACAGCGCCAGCGCGCCAAAGGTGAAGTTGCGGCCCTTGAAGAGCTTCAAGTCCACCACCGGGTGCTTCTCGGTCAGCTCCCACACCAGGAACACGGCGAACGCCACCACGGCCACCACGCACAGGGTGATGATCTCGCCCGAGGCAAACCAGTCCAGCTCCTTGCCCTTGTCGAGCATGAGCTGGAGCGCGCCCACCCACAGCACCAGCAGGGAGAGGCCCACGGTGTCGATCGGCAGCTTGCGGATGGGCGTCTCGCGCTTGCGGTAGATGCCCCAGGTCAGCACCCCGGCCAGCAGGCCCACGGGCACGTTGATGTAGAAGATCCACGGCCACGAGATGTTGTCGGTGATCCAGCCGCCGAGCAGCGGTCCCACCACCGGCGCAACCAGCGTGGTCACGCCCCACAGCGCCAGCGCCGTGCCGGCCAAGGCGCGCGGGTAGCTGGCCAGCAGCAGCGTTTGCGACAGCGGAATCATCGGCCCGGCCACCAGGCCCTGCAGCACGCGGAAAAAGACCAGCATCTCCAGCGACGACGCAAAGCCGCACAGCCAGGAGGTGAGCACGAACAGCAGCACGCTCATGGTGAACAGGCGCACCGCGCCAAAGCGCTGCGTGAGCCAGCCCGTGAGCGGCACCGAGATCGCATTGGCCACACCAAAGCTGGTGATGACCCAGGTGCCCTGGCCCGGGCTCACGCCCAGGTCACCGGCAATGGCGGGGATGGATACGTTGGCAATGGACGAGTCCAGCACGTTCATGAACGTGGCCAGCGACAGCGACAGCGTGCCCAGCAGCAGGGCGGTGCCCTGCAGCGGCGGATACGCAGCAGGCGGCCCGGGTGGGGCCGCTGGGGGCGACACCGCAGCAGGCGCCGCCGGAGCGGGGGCCTGGCCTGCGGTGTCTGCAGTGGGATTGGCGGCACTCATGCTCTATCCAACCCGTTTACTGCACCACCGGGGCTTGCACTGCGGTGGCGGGTGCCGGGGCCGATGCGTGTTGCTGACTTTGCACGGGCGCCTTGCCCACCTTGGGCGATGCCACCGCTACGGCGGCCTTGCCATTGCGACCCAGGTTGGCGGCAATGATGTGGGCCACTTCGTCGTCGGCGGCCTTGAACTGTTCGTCGAATACTGCAGTAGCGGCCACGGGCGTGGTGCGCTGGGTGTCAGCCAGGGTTTTGCCGCTCTGGTCGGCGGTGTCCACCTTGACTTCCATCGACAGGCCCACGCGCAGCGGGTGCTCTGCCACTTCCTTGGGATCGAGCGCAATGCGCACGGGCACGCGCTGCACCACCTTGATCCAGTTGCCGGTGGCGTTCTGTGCGGGCAGCAGGGCAAACGCAGCGCCGGTGCCAGCGCCCAGGCCCGTCACGGTGCCGTGGTAGACCACCTTGGTGCCATACACATCGGCTTCCAGCTCGGCGGTCTGGCCAATGCGCAGGGACTTGAGCTGGCTTTCCTTGAAGTTGGCATCGACCCACAGGTCGTTCAGCGGCACCAGCGTCATCAGCGGGGCGCCGGCCTGCACACGCTGGCCCACTTGCACACCGCGCTTGGCCACGTGACCGTCCAGTGGGGCAACGAGCTGCACACGTTGCAGGGCCAGATAGGCCTCGCGCACGCGGGCCGAGGCGCGCTGCACGTTGGGGTGTTGTTCGATGGACGTGCCTTCGGTCTGCGTCTGGCTGGCGGCCAGCTGCTCTTGCGCTGCCACCACGGCCGACTGGGCCGCGGCCACGGTGCTCTTGGCTGCCGCGAGTTGCGCGTTGGCGTGTTGGAATTCTTCCTTGCCCACGGCACCGCTGGCCATCAGCGGGGCGCGGCGGTTCACATCGTCCTGCGCGCGGGCGGCGTCGGCCTGGGCGCGGGCCAGGTCGGCGCTGCGCAGGCTGACCTGGGCCTTGAGCGTGGAGTTGTTGGCATACAGGGTGCGCACTTCGCGTACCGTCTGCGCCAGTTGGGCTTCGGCCTGCTCCAGCGCCACGCGGGCGTCGGCGGGGTCGAGCTTGACCAACAGTTGCCCGGCCTTCACGTAGTCGGTGTCATCGGCGCCGATGGACACCACGGTGCCGCCGACCTGCGGCGTGATCTGCACCACGTTGCCCGCCACGTAGGCGTTGTCGGTGGTCTCCACATGGCGGCCATTGGCCCAGTGCCAGCCGCCCCAGCCGATGGCAGCGATGGCCACGGCGACGGCGATGAGGGTGAGGCCTCGGCGGCGGGCGGTGTTGGACTCGTTGGCGGTGAGGGGTTCGCTTTGGGCGGTCATGGCAGTGGTCTTTCAGGAATGTGTTGTTGTTTGGTTTTGTAGGTTTTAGGTTTGGCGGTTTGCTATTGCGCGGCTGCGGTGTGCAGCACTGCCGTGTCGTCGGTCCAGCCGCCGCCCAGGGCCTTCATGAGCAACAGGCGGGTGTCGAGCTGGCGGGCGCGCAGGTCCACAGCCAATCGGCGCTGGGCCAGCACCTGGCTTTCGGTGGAGAGCACCACCAGGTAGTTGCCCAGGCCCGCGCGGTAGCGCTCCTGCGCAAAACGGTAGGCCTTCTCGGCGCTGGCCACGGCCTCATCCTGCAGGGCCTGCTGACGCGTGAGCGATTGCACCGAGGCGATGGCGTCCCCGGCCTCCTTCACGGCATCGAGCACCGCTCCGTTGTATTGGGCGATGGCGGCATCCAGCTCGGCATTGCGGCCTCCCAACTGTGCGCGCAGGCGGCCACCGTCAAAGATCGGCAGGCGCAGCGCGGGCGTCACACCCATCTGGCGCGAGCTGCCATTGAACAGCCGGTCCAGCCCCAGCGAATTCAGCCCAATGAACGCACCGATGTTGATGTTGGGATAGAACTCGCTGCGTGCGCTGTTCACGCTTTGCGTGGCAGCTTCCACGCGCCAGCGCGCGGCCACCACGTCGGGGCGGCGTCCCAGCAGGTCGGTGCCCAGCACCTCGGGCACGGCGGTGGATTGCAGGCTGGCAAGGCGGGGCGTGAGCTGGGGCAGAGCATCGGGCGCCTGGCCGGTCAGCACGGCCAGCTGGCGGCGGCCCAGGGTGATCTGCTCGTCCAGCGCTTCGATTTGTGTGCGCGCATCGGGCACGGCGGCCTGGGCCTGGGTCAACTCGACCTGGCTATCGAGGCCTGCGGCGGTGCGCTCTTGCGTGAGCTTGCGCTGCTCTTCGCGCTGCTCGAGCGCACGCTGGGCCACGTCGCGCTGCGCCACCAGCCGGGCCAAGGCCACATAGCTGCGGCCCACCTGGGCGGCCAGCGTGTTGGCAGCGGCGGCGGCGTCGGCCTGCGCAGCACGGGCCTGGCCCAGGGCGGCCTGCAGCTCGGCAGCGTGCTGGCCGAAGAAGTCGGGCGACCAGCTCAGCGTGGCCTGTACGTTGCCGCTGTTGTAGGTGTGGCCAGCAATGGGAGCGGGCACCAGGCCGTTGGCGCTGTAGTGCTGGCGTGTCGCATCGATACCGAGGTTGACCTGCGGACCGTTGGCGGCCTCGCGCACCTGGCTCAGCGCCACGGCTTGCTCCAGCCGGGCACGGCTCACGGCCAGGCTGGGGCTGCCTTTGAGCGCGGTGTTGATGAGCGTGTTGAGCTGCTCGTCACCCAGCGTTTTCCACCACTGGCTGGGGGCGGCGGTGTCGCTGGTGGTGGAAGCGCTGAGCCCGACGGCAGCCGGTGTCGTTTGCGCAAGGGGTGTGTGCGGGGCACCTGGTCTGGCACAGCCCACAAGCAACAGCGCGGCTGACAGGGCCAGTGCCGACACGGCGAAATGGGCGAAATGATCGGCGATGGCCGTGCGGGTGGAGGGCAGGGCGGAGGCGGTGGTCACAGGGTTCTCCAGAATGGTTTTGAGGTGTTGTGTGGAGGCGGAAAGAAAATGGGGAAGGGCGTGAGAGGCGCGGATCAGGCCGGGTCGGTGCCTTGCTGCTGGCGCAGCGCTTCGCCATTGGCCAGCATGCGGCGCAACAGGCGCAGCAGCAGTTGCCATTCGTCGTGGCTGAAATCGCTCAGATGGCCATTGAGAACGTCTGCCAGCACCGGGGGCACCTTGGCGGCGGTCTCTTCGCCTTCGGGCGTCAGCACGAGCTGCACCACGCGGCGGTCGGTGGTGGAACGCTCGCGCCGCACCAGGCCCTTGGCTTCCAGCCGGTCCAGCGCGCGCGTCATCGCCGCCGGGTCGGTTTCCAGGTCGCGCGCCAGGCTGGCCACGGTGGTCTGGGGGCACATCGAAATCTTGAACAGCGGCAGCCACTGTGCGTAGGTGAGTTCGTGGTTGGAGAGCTGCGCATCGGCCTGGGTGCGAATGGAACTCATCACCTTGCGCATCAGGTAGCCCACGCTTTCCTCGGGGTTGCGGTGGCTGGCGCTGTAAAAGCCGGGCTTGGCAGAGGCATTGCTGGAAGTCATGGTGGGTGAATTTAATTGACTAGACAATGATTGTCTTTGCAAGGAGTTATCGCCCGCGATGGCGAAAGGGTCTTTTTCACCAATATGCTCTGAAAAAGAGAGCTGCTAGCGCACATTCAGAAAGCGCTAGCAGCCAAAAAGGCTGGATTTTTCAAAGGATGCGCTTGGCTGCGCCTGTTGGGTGAGGGGACAAGGTGCCCGTGCATCCCTGCAATCCCGCCACGGGCTGGGGGGCGATACGATGGCTGCCTTCCAAGTTAGCGGCGCTACTCTGCCTATTTGCCATGATGACCCCGTCCCCCATGCACATGCCCGCTTCCCCACCCGCCCCCCACTTGCTGCGGTTTGCCGTGATGGGGGCGGGTGCGGTGGGTTGCTATTTCGGCGTGCTGTTGGCGCGCGCAGGCCATGCGGTAACGCTGATTGGCCGTCAGGCCCATGTGGAGGCGGTGCAGCAGCGTGGCCTGCGGCTACAGACCGCCACGCTGGACGTGCAGGTGCCCATGGCCGCCAGCACGGATGCCAGCGCGGTGAAGGGCGCTGATGTCGTGCTGTTTTGCGTGAAGTCCTCGGATTCGGAAGATGCCGCGCGCCAGATCCGCCCCCACCTGGCGCCCGGCGCCTTGGTGCTGACCTTGCAGAACGGCGTGGACAACGACGAGCGTGTGCGTGCGGTGCTCGATGCGGGGACGCCGGTGGCGGCAGCCGTGGTGTATGTCGCTACCGCCATGGGCGGCCCGGGGCATGTAGTGCACCATGGCCGGGGTGAGCTAGTGATCGGCCCGTCGCCGCGCAGCGACGAGGCAGCCCGCCAGCTCACGGCGGCGGGCGTTCCCACGCAGATCTCGGACAACGTGCGAGGCGCTCTGTGGGCCAAGCTGGTGCTCAACAGCGCCTATAACGCACTCTCAGCGTTGTCGCAGCAGCCCTATGGCCCGCTGGTGCAGGTGCCGGGCGTCACCCAGGTCATCGCAAACATCGTGGCCGAGTGCCTGGCGGTGGCGGCGGCCGATGGTGTCACGATTCCAGGCGACATGGAGGCCGCTGTGCGCGGCATTGCGTCCACCATGCCCGGCCAGTTCTCCTCCACCGCGCAGGATCTGCTGCGAGGCAAGCCCACCGAAATCGACCATCTGAACGGCTACGTGGTGAAGCGCGGTGCGGCGCTGGGGGTGCCAACGCCGCTGAACCATGCCATGCAGGTGCTGGTGAAACTGGCAGAGATCAAAGCCGCAGCCAACTGAGTTACAGCCCAGCAACCAGCAACCACGCTTGGCGGTTCCGTTCCGATGACACCGATTGCTATTGTTCTTATAGCTGGTTGCGCTTGCTGAATAAGCGCTAGCGGCCAAAATGGTACAGATTCAAGCTGGCGCGGTTCCCGGCACGGATACCCGCACTGCGCCCTCTGTATAAAACGCCTGCAGGTTCTCAAGCACCAGGTCGGCCATGGCGCGGCGCGTTTCATGGGTGGCGCTGGCGCTGTGCGGGGTCAGCACCGCGTTGTCCAGTTCCATCAGGGCCGCGGGCACTTGCGGCTCGTTGTCGAACACGTCCAGCCCTGCGCCAGCGATGCTGCGCTCGGTCAGCGCCTGGACCAGCGCTTCCTGGTCCACCACGCTGCCACGCGCCACGTTGATGAGAAAGCCCTGCGGGCCCAGAGCATCCAGCACATCGCGGTTGACCAAGTGCCGCGTGCCAGCGCCGCCAGCCACGGTCAGCACCAGGTAGTCGGCCCATTGCGCCAAGGCCTGCAGCGACTCGACATAGCGCAGGCTGCTGCCCTCGGCGGGCCGGCGGTTGTGGTAGGCCACCTCCATGAGAAAGCCCGCGGCACGGTCTGCCACAGCCTGGCCGATGCGGCCCATGCCCACAATGCCCAGACGCTTGCCGGACACGCGGCTGCCCAGGGCAAAGCGGCCCTTTTGCCAGTCGCCACGGCGAACGAAACGGTCGCTGGCCGCAATGCCGCGCGAGACGTCCAGCATGAGCGCAAACGCCATATCGGCCACGCAGTCGTTCAGCACGCCGGGTGTGTAGCCCACCTGAATGCGGCGGGCCTGTGCCGCGCCGATGTCCAGCGCATCGAAGCCCACACCGAAGCTGCTGATGACCTGCAGGTTGGGCAGCGCCGCAATGACGTCGCCCCGCAGGCCGATGGCGGCAGTAGTGACTGCACCGGAGAACTCCGCGCCATGCGCAGCCAGAAACGCTGCGGGGTCAGGCTGGTCGGCGAGGCAGCTGACGTGGTAGCGTGCAGCCAGTTCGGCTTCAAGTGCGGGCAGCGGCATGCGGCCGATTTGCAGGATGCGGGGCAAGGGTGAATGGGTCATGGGCAACAGGTCGCACGAAGGCGCGCAGTGAAAAGAAAAAGGGCCTGGCAAGCCAGGCCCGGCAGGGCAGGTCGAAAGGCTTATTGTGGCCCGAGCTTGTCAATCAGCGCCTTGAGCTCTTCCATCTCGCTGGGCTTGAGGTCCACCAGCGGTGCCCGCACCGGCCCACCGTCATGGCCCACGATGCGCGCACCCGCCTTGATGATCGACACCCCATAGCCCTCCACCCGGTTGCGGATGGCCAGGTACGGCATGAAGAACGACTTGAGCAGCCGGTGCTGCGTGGCCGTGTCGTCACTCGCCACCGCCTGGTAGAACTCCATCGCCGTCTTGGGAATGAAATTGAAGACGGCCGACGAATACACCGGCGTGCCCAGCGCCTTGTAGGCGGCTGCATACACCTCGGCCGTGGGCAGGCCACCCAGGTACGAGAAACGGTCGCCCAGCTTCATGTAGATGGACGACATGGTCTCGATGTTGCCAACACCATCCTTGAACCCCACCAGGTTCGGACAACGCTCGGCCAGGATGGCCAGGGACTCGGCCGTGAGCTTGGTGCGGTCGCGGTTGTAGACGATCACACCAAACTTCACGCTCTTGCAGACCTGCTCCA
>JBCNOJ010000379.1:0-5042 GCA_039593925.1 Acidovorax sp. | reverse complement strand
TGAAGCCATGGGTCAGCAGGCCCTTGTAGGGCGCGCGGCCTTCCAGCGCGCTGGCCAGCAGCAGCGAGCTGTGGAACCAGCCGCGGTGCTGGTCATGGCCTTCGAGGTACAGGTCGGCCTCGGGACCCGTGTCGTGGTGCACCTCGGGGTGCGTGCCGCGCAGCACGTGGCTGAAGGTGGAGCCGGAGTCGAACCACACTTCCAGGATGTCGGTGCTCTTGGTGTAGCAGACGGCGTCTTCGGCGCCCAGGATCTCCTCGGGCGTCACGCGGCTCCAGGCCTCGATCCCGCCCTTCTCGACGATGTCGGCCGCCTGGTCCATGATTTCCATGGTGCGCGGATGCAGTTCGCCGGAATCCTTGTGCAAAAAGAACGGGATAGGCACGCCCCAGCTGCGCTGGCGTGAGATGCACCAGTCCGGCCGCCCGGCGATCATGTCGTGCAGGCGGGTCTTGCCGTTCTCGGGGTAGAAGCTGGTGTGCTCGATGGCGTCCAGCGCGATCTGGCGCAGCGTCTTGGCGGGCTTCATGCCGGGTTGGGTGAACACGCCTTCGCCTTCGTCCATGCGGATGAACCACTGGGCCGCAGCGCGGTAGATCACCGGCGTCTTGTGGCGCCAGCAGTGGGGGTAGCTGTGCGTGATGTCCTTGGTGGCCATCAGGCGGCCGGCATTGCGCAGCGCCTCGATGATGGCGGGCACGGCCTTCCAGATGTGCTGGCCGCCGAACAGCGGGAAGTCCGGCGCATAGGTGCCGTTGCCCTGCACGGGGTTCAGGATGTCGTCGAGCGCCAGGCCGTGGGACACGCATGAGTTGAAGTCCTCCAGGCCGTAGGCGGGCGAGGAGTGCACGATACCCGTGCCATCGTCGGCCGTGGCGTAGTCGGCCAGGTACACGGGCGACAGGCGGCGATAGCCAAAGCTGCCGTCCTCGCTGGCCACGTCGTACAGGGGGTGCTCGAATTCCAGGCCACCCAGGTTCTTGCCCAAGGTGGTGGCCAGCACGCTGCCGGTGAGGCCGTAGCGCTCCAGGCAAGAGGCTACCAGCGGCTCGGCCACGAGCAGGATGCGCTCGCCCGCATCCACCAGCGCGTAGGTGATTTCGGGGTTCAGGTTCAGCGCCTGGTTGGCGGGGATGGTCCAGGCGGTGGTGGTCCAGATGACCACGAAGGCGTCCTTGGTCAGTGCAGGCAGACCAAAGGCGGCCGCCAGCTTGGCCGGGTCGTGCGACTTGAAGGCCACATCCAGCGTGGTGCTCTTCTTGTCCTGGTACTCGATCTCGAACTCGGCCAGCGAACTGCCGCAGTCAAAACACCAGTACACGGGCTTGAGGCCCCGGTATACAAAGCCGCGCTCCATCACGCGCTTGAAGGCGCGGATTTCGCCCGCCTCGTTGGCGGGGTTCATGGTCTTGTAGGGGTTGTCCCATTCGCCCAGCACGCCCAGGCGCTTGAAGTCCACCATCTGCTGCGCGATCTGCTCCGTGGCAAACGCGCGGCTCTTGGCCTGCATGTCGTCGCGGCTCAGGTTGCGGCCGTGCTTCTTTTCGATGGCGTTTTCTATCGGCAGGCCGTGGCAGTCCCAGCCCGGCACGTACAGCGCGTCAAAGCCTTCGAGCTGGCGCGCCTTGGTGATCATGTCCTTGAGGATTTTGTTGACCGCATGGCCCATGTGGATCTGGCCGTTGGCGTAGGGCGGGCCGTCGTGCAGGATGAACTTGGGGGCGCCCCGGCGGGCGTCGCGCAGGCGCTTGTAGACGCCTTTGTCCTCCCATTCCTTCACCCAGCCGGGTTCGCGCTTGGGCAGATCGCCGCGCATCGGAAAGGGAGTGTCTGGAAGGTTGAGGGTGCTGCGGTAATCCGTGGCGGGTGTGCTGGCGTTGTCGTCGGACATGAGGGGAGCCTTGGAAAAAAGGGCATTCCGGGGCAAGGCCCGGAGCAAAAAACGGGGTGGAAGCGCGAAAGGTGATGGGCCCGTCAGGCGGGCGCTGCGAAAAGCAGCCCCCCTCAAATTCGGTCGCGCGTGGTTTGGCGCCGGGTCTCGGTGTGATTGGGTGCGTGGGCCGTCGCAAAGTAGGCGCGCGCATCCGCACAGTCTTTGGCAATGCCCACCGTCAGGGCCTCCAGACCGTCGTACTTCAGCTCGTCGTGCAGTTTGTGCAGCAGTTCCACGCGCACGATTTTACCGTACGCCCCTTCGGCACCCAGTTCGGCGGGCCACTGCAGGCAATGGGTTTCCAGCAGCACGCGGCCGCCGTTGACGTCGTTCGGGTCCAGCGAGGGGCGCACGCCCAGGTTGGCCACGCCTGGCAAAGGCTCGGTGGTGAGGCCATGAACCAACACGGCAAAGATGCCGCTGGCAGCCGGTTTCCAGTGCGCAAAGCGCAGGTTCAGCGTGCGAAAGCCGTCGCCGGCTCCATCGCGCGTAGCGCCCAGTTCGCGTCCCAGCTTGCGGCCGTGTACCACGTGCCCGCTGATGGTGTAAGGGCGTCCCAACAGCCTTGCAGCCGCTTGCATATCGCCTGCGGCCAGCGCCTGGCGCACGGCCGAACTGGACACCCGCAAGCCGTGCACTTCGTAGCTGTTCATGCGCGCCACATCAAAGCCTTTGGCTTGCCCGGCTGCGTCCAGCATGGCGTAGTCGCCCGCGCGCTGGCGGCCAAATCGGAAATCGTCGCCTACCAGCACATAGCGGGCGCCCAGTCCCTGAATCAGGCCCTCATCGATGAAGGCCTCGGGGGACTGGCCTGCCAGCCGCGCGTCGAAAGGCAGCACAACGGCCTGCTGCACCCCACAACTGGCCAATTCGGTGAGCTTGTCTCGCAGGGTGCCAATACGGGCTGGTGCCAGCTCTGGCTTGTTGTGAACGCCCGCGAAATAGTCGCGTGGGTGGGGCTCAAAGGTCAGCACGCAGCTTTCCACGCCCCGGTGCGCAGCCTCGCTGTTCAACAGCGCCAGCATGGCCTGGTGGCCGCGGTGCACGCCATCGAAGTTGCCGATGGTCAGCGCGCAGGCTTGTGCGATGCCGGGGTGGTGGAATCCGCGAAAGATCTTCATCGGTTTGTTATCTTTTTGATAGCACTCTGCGCATAACCATCAAGCGCAAGACGCCAATTTGTCATGAAAACAGAGTATATTGTGACCCACGGCTGGCCTTGCCCAGGGTTGGCCGCGAGACATCTGCGTTCCGAATCCTTGTGTACTTGTTGTTCCAGGAGGCGTGTTTTGAAGGTCTTGAAGCTCTCAGCCCAGGGGTTGCCCCAATCGTGGATCACGCTGGAACAAGCGGTGATCCATTACGCCGCCAACGAGGTGCGGTGGGAGTCCGGTGGCGAGGTGGCGGTGTTCAGGGGCGGGCACAACGCCATCACTGGTGAGCAGTCGGTGATCGCTGTCAACAGCATCATCGGCACCAAGGGCGTACCCAGCATCAACCCCTTTGACCTCAAGCCCAGCTTGACCAACAGCAAACTGTTTGCGCGCGACCGCAACGTGTGCGCCTACTGCGGCGGGCATTTTCACGAAGAGCATTTGACGCGCGAGCACATCGTGCCTTTTGCGCGCAATGGGCAGGACCACTGGATGAACGTGGTCACCGCCTGCCGCCCCTGTAACCACCGCAAGGGCCCGCGCACGCCCGAGCAAGCGTACATGCCGCTGCTGTATGCGCCCTATGTGCCGAGCCTGTGGGAGGACTTCATCCTGCGCAACCGGCGCATCCTCGCCGATCAGATGGAGTTTCTGATGGCGCACGTACCCAAGTCGTCGCGCCTGCTGGCTTAGCGCCCCCCGGCCAGAGGGCGGGGGTATAGGGTTCGGTGCGCGGCCGCCTGCAGGCAGCGAATTCGGCCAGATTCAGGTTGTTCGGGCTCAGGCGGTCTTGTACGCCGTCACGACGAAGCCGTTCACGGGCTGGCGGTTCTCTTCGCGCAGCACGGTGTCCTCAACCTCCACGGTGGCAAAGCCAGCCGACTGGAAAAGCGCTTCCACATGGCTGCGCTTGTGCGCGTAACGGCCGCTGGGTTGCAGCACCATGTCCGGGCCCTGCTCTGGCGCAGTCTCGAACGAGAAAACCACCATGCCGCCCGGCGTCAGCACGCGGTGGGCGTTTGGAATGGCTTGGGTCACGTCGCCCGCATAGATGAACACGTCCAGCGCAGCGATGACCTGGTAAAGCGCGTCCGGCGTTTCCCGCAGCGCATCGTGCAGGTTCACGGTGTGGAAGCGGTCGTAGACGTTGTGGCGGGCCGCCTGCTCGATCATCTTCATCGAGGGGTCCACGCCCACCAGTGCGCCATCCAGGCGCCCCAGGCAGACGCCCAGCAGCCCGGTGCCGCAACCCAGGTCCAGCACATTGATCTTCTTGTCGGGGTGGCGCGCCAGAATCCTGTCGCCCGCTTGCTTGGGCAACTGGTATTTGAGGCTGCGCACCATGTGCAGGTCGTAGAACTCGGCCATGCTGTCGAACATGGGACGTGTCAGTTCGGCAGGCTGTTGATCAGGTGTCTGGCCGTTGGCCAGCTTGGCGTAGTACTGGTACACCGCATCATCGGGTGCCAGGGCCAGCAGCGCAGCGGTACTCTCTTTCGCATGGGTCGGGTTGCCGGCGGCGATGCAGGCTTGCACATGGCCGACCAGGGATTGCGGATCCGCAGGGCTCTCCTGCACCAGAGCATTCCACATTGCCAACGATTCATCGTGCTGGCCTTGCTCGCTCAAATCGCGCGCCAGCAGGCGCCGCAGCATGGCGTCGCCGGGCACCAGCAACAGACCGCGCCGCAGGTGGCGGACTGCCATGTCGAGGTGGCCTGCGCGGTGCGCGATGTCGATCACGCCTGCCAGCACCTGAAGATTCTGGGGTTCAATGGCCGCGACTTTCTCCGCTGTTTCCACCGCTTCCTGAAACTGGTTCTGGCGCGCCAGAAGCAGCGCCAGCTCCAACAGACCCGGACCCCAGCCAGGCGCGAGCGACACCGACTTGCGCAGCGCTTCGAAGGCGCCCTTCACATTGCCTGCCTTTTCGGCCAGCAGGCCACCCAGCATGA
>JBCNOJ010000378.1:0-5055 GCA_039593925.1 Acidovorax sp. | reverse complement strand
ACTCGCGCGAGGTGAACAGCACCAGCGCGCCGTATTCCACGCGGGCAATGTCGTGCAGCAGTGCATCGACCATCTCGGTGGTGAACTGCGCGGCGTTCTTGGGGTCGGCGCGCGTCTCGGCCGCAATCAGCGTGCCCTGCGCGGCGTAGTTGAAGGGGCTGGGCACTTCCAGTGTTGTCGTTGCCTCGTCACCATGCAGGCCCGCCTCGCGCAGAAAGAAATCAAAGTGCCCGCAGCTGGTGAGCGTGGCCGAGGTGAGCACCGCGCCGCGCACCGCGCTCCACAGGTGGTTGCGCAGCGTGGTGCCGGGCAGTATGGGGCTGGCATGCGCCTTGACCACAATGAAGTCGCCATCCATTTCCAGCGTGAACCACTTGGCCGCCGGCACCGCGCCTTCGGGCGCATCCTGCAGCAGCAGTTGTGCGGTGGCGTGCAGCTCTTCCAGGCGCGGGGCCAGCATGCCAATCTGCGCGTACAGCGTGGACAGGCGCTTGGCCTCGTCGGGCTTGTCGCGCATCTCGGCACGCAGGGCCTTGCTGATGGCGCGCAGGGCGTCGAGAAAGCCCTCGGCGCTGGCGGCCAGCAGGCCCAGTGGCGCAATCAGCGGCTCGGGCAATTCGCCCCGGGGCACACGCACGCGCGCCGGGCCCCAGGCACCTTTCTGGCTCTTGAGGTTGTCGCCATACACATCCATCACGATGCGCGCCAGGTCCTGCAGCGTCTGCCGCAGCTGGGCCGAGTGTTCGGGGATGTCGGCAATCTCTTCGACCTCCAGCAGCGCACCAATGCGCAGGCCCCGGCTGGCAAGGCGCTCGATCCAGGTGATGCGCGACAGGTCCATGCTGCACGCGAATTGATCCAGCGCGGTCGATGGCAGGTGGTGGGCTTCGTCCAGCACCAAGAGGCAGTTGTCCAGCTCGGGCAGCACGCGCGCGCCCAGCGACGACAGCAGCAAATCGTGGTTGGCCACGATCACCTGCGCGCCCACCAGTTCCTTGCGCTTGTCGTAGTAGGTGCACTGGCTGAAGGCCGGGCAATGCTTGCCGGTGCACGAGGCGCCCTCGGCCGCCACGGGGCTCCACACCTCTGGCTCGGGCGGTGTGTCGAGGCTGTCGCGGTCACCATCCCACGCGCCTTTCGACAGCGTCTGCGCCATCGTGGAATAGAACTGGATGCGCGCCTCGGTCTCGTGCCGGGGGCGCTTGGCGCGGGCGGCGGCTTCTTCCTCGGCAAACAGGTCGTCGTCGGCCTCTTCCTCGGCCTCGCCCGTGCCCGCCAGGCGGTCGAGCTTGAGTTTGCACACATAGCGCCCGCGCCCCTTGGCCAGCGCAAATTTGAAGGGTTGCGGCATCAGCGCGGCCAGGGCGGGCAAGTCTTTGTTGACCAACTGCTCCTGCAGCGCCACCGTGGCGGTGGAGATCAGCACCCGCGTGCCGCGCGACAGTGCCAGTGCAATGGCGGGTGCGCAATACGCCAGCGACTTGCCCACCCCCGTGCCCGCCTGGATCACGGCAATGGAGCGCGTGGGCGCATCCTCGCCGCTTTCTTCATCCACCTTGCCCAGCGTGGCACTGCTGAAGGTGCGCGCCACCTGCTCGGCCATCAGCCGCTGGCCAGCGCGGCTGCGAAAGCCCTCTGTGGCCTGCACCACCGCATCGAAAGATTCAAGGGCCTGCGCGGCCCACACCTGTTGAGACATACAGTAGTGTCGCATGCGCCGGGGCGTCCGCGCGCCGACGGAGCGAGAGGCATGCCTCACGTTCCATGAACACCCGCAGGCACTTGGCAGTGCCAGCGCCCCAAAGCCACTACCTTGCCGCTTGCTCTGCGCGCCCGCACCGGCGTGGGCCCTGGGCCTACAGCAGGGCCCCCGAACAGGATTTACCGTACGGCATCAGCGTTTGCTGTTGCCGTCAGCGTCCTTGGTTTAGCCATTGGCCACGGTTGCCAGCAACCCGTCGAATTACTGCCCACCAAGGAGGCCCCATGAACACCGCACCACATCGCCAAGAGGAAGACACCCACCCTTCCCACCCCATTCCAGCCCGCACCGAGCGGCGCGTCAACACCACACAGCCCAAAGAGCAGCCTGGCAGCGGGCCCGAGGACCTGAGCGGGCCCGAAGGCCGCCTGCCGCACGAGCGGGACCAGGCAGTGGACATGACCGATGGCACACGCCATCCCGAGGTGGAACAGGCTTACGAAGACGTGCAGCGCGGGCTGCAAGACACCGACCGTGGGCCACCCGCCCACAAGGCATATCAAAAGCAGAAGCAGTAGGCCGTGCCGCGTTGGGGCAGGCTACTGCGGCACCAATGGATGGAACCAGCCCGCCAATTGCGCGTGCGCCACGTCGAGCGATTCGATCACACAGTGACAGCGGGCTGCGACCTCGGCCGAAGGGTGCTTGAGGTCGGGCACCACCACCACCGCCATTCCAGCGGCCTGTGCCGCACGGGCGCCGTTCTCGCTGTCTTCGAACGCCAGGCACTGCGCAGGCTCCACGCCCAGCCGGGCGGCTGCCAAGCGGTACAAGGCGGGGTCGGGTTTGCCGCGCGGCACTTCGTTGCCACCCGCCCAAGCCTGAAAGTGGCGCAGCACATCCACCCTTCCCAGCCGGTGCTCGATCTCGTCGCGCCGCGATGAAGACGCCACTGCACACGGCACGCCGGCCACCTGCAAGGTTTGTAGCACCAAGGCGCTGCCAGGCTTGAGGGGAAACAGCGGTTGCTCTCCGATGTCCGCCAGCCGGGTCTGCACCTCGGCCAGCACCTGGGCAAAGGCATCGGCGCTGCCCAACAGCGTGGTCAAAAGGGCTTGCGCATTGGCCGCAGCACGGCCCACCACCTGCAGGTAGTCGGTTTCGGCCAATACCAAGCCACGCGCATGGGCCGCGCTTTGCCATGCGCGCAGCGTCACCCGCTCGGAATCGACCAGCAGGCCGTCCATGTCAAAAATGGCTGCTGAGAACCTGCGGCGGGTGGAAGGCATGGAGGACAAAGACACCTGGGTTACCAAAGATACGTTTGCTGCAGGATTGATAGCTGCTAGCGCTTTCTGGATAAGCGCTAGGGCGCATTTTGGCTCGGATTTTTTGTCGGCGCGCCGCTGCGCAGTTATCCCCGCTCGCGCAAGGCCCGCCCAATGCGGTCGCGCCGCACCGTCGTCTTGGGCACCTTGAACGGGAACCACATGCGCACGTCTTCTTCGAGGCCGATGCCGTGCATGTAGTTGTAGATGGCTTTTTTCAGGCCCGCGCCCAGCGCGTCGTGGTCCACGCCCGTGGGGTCGATGAAGGCCACGTCGTTCTTCGCAAAGTCGCCCGGTGGCAGCGGGGCCAGCGTCACGCCGTACTCCTCGGGGTTCTTGCCGACCGGTGAATGCACGGTGCATGCAAAGCGGTGGAAGAAGCCGCTCTGGATGCAGCCGTTGGCAAACAGCTGGCGCACGTATTCGAGTGCGTCCACGGTGTCCTGCACGGTCTGCGTTGGAAAGCCATACATCAGGTACGCATGCACCAGGATGCCCGCGTCGGTGAACGCCTTGGTGACGCGTGCCACCTGGTCCACCGACACGCCCTTTTTCATCAGGTTGAGCAGCCGATCTGAAGCGACTTCCAGCCCGCCCGAGATGGCGATGCAGCCGCTGTCCGCCAGGAGCTCGGCCAGGTCGGGGGTGAAGGTTTTCTCAAACCGCACATTGCCCCACCAGCTGATGCCCGCGTTGCGCGCAATCAGCTCCGTGGCCAGGGCCTTGAGCGCTTTCGGTGGTGCGGCTTCGTCCACAAAGTGGAAGCCGGTCTGCCCCGTCTCGCGCACGATGGCTTCGATGCGGTCCGCCAGCACGGCGGCGCTCGCGCCCTCGTAGCGGCTGATGTAGTCCAGGCTCACGTCGCAGAAGCTGCACTTCTTCCAGTAGCAGCCGTGTGCCACGGTGAGCTTGTTCCAGCGGCCGTCGCTCCACAGGCGGTGCATGGGGTTGAGCATGTCGAGCAGCGACAGGTAGCGGTCCAGAGGCAGACCGTCCCAGGTGGGTGTGCCCACCTCGGCGAAGGCGATGTCCGCTTCCATCATGTTGATGTACTGCACCGCGCCATCGTCACCGCGCACGAAGGTGCGCACCAAGCGCTGGCGGCCGCGTTCACCGCGCAGGTGTTCGAGTAACGCCAGCAAAGGGCGTTCGCCCGCGTCCAGCGTCACGTAGTCAAAGAAGTCGAACACGCGCGGGTCGGCCAGCTCGCGCAGTTCGGTATTGACAAAGCCGCCGCCCAGCACGGTGGCAATGTGCGGGTGCCGCGCCTTGATGGCCTGGGCGATGCGGAAGGCTGCGTAGACAGAACCGGGGAACGGCACCGACAGCAGCACCACGGTGGGCTGGTGCTTGGTGATGGCCTCGTGCGTGAGCTGCTCCAGCATTTCATCGACCAGCGTGGGCGGCGCAGCGAGTGCCGTGGCCAGCGGGTCGAACGTGGGCTGGCTGCCCGCCAGCGATTCGGCATAGCGCACAAACTCAAAGCGCCCGTCCACCGCATCGCGCAGCACATCGGCCAGGTCGTTCAAATACAGCGTGGCCAAGTGCTTGGCCTTGTCGGTCAGGCCCAAAGCGCCAAAGGCCCAGCCCAGCGGGTCGCCGCCTTCGTCATCCACATACACATCCAGTGTGGCAAAACGCGGGCCTTCGGGCAGGTAGTTGCGGCCCACGATGCGGTGGGCCAGCGTGCTGTCGCGGCCTTGCAAAAAGGCAATGGCCGGCCCGATGGTGGCGAGATAGCGGTCCTTTTGCGCCGCAAAACTTTGCACGGCGGGGCTCTGCTTTTTGGCGGGCAGTGCGTCCACCTTGGCGGCCACGGCGCGCAGCCCTTCGGGCGACAGCAAGCGCAGCACCAGGGCCAAGGCCAGGTCTTCCTGAAACGCCGTCACCCCCCGCGAACGCAGAAAGCCCGTGAGGTAGGCGGTGGAGGGGTACGGCGTGTTCAGCTGCGTCATCGGCGGGATGACGGACAGCACGCGCTGGGCAGTGGAGCCGGGGGCGACGCCAGACATGGTGGAAACAGGC
>JBCNOJ010000377.1:0-5057 GCA_039593925.1 Acidovorax sp. | reverse complement strand
CGAACGCACCCGCATCGCCCGCGAGGTGCACGACGAACTAGGTAGCCTGCTGGTGGCGCTGAAGATGGATGTAAACTGGCTGCACAAGCGCCTGGGCGAGCAGGGCGAGCGCACGCCCGAGGCCGCGGGCGACATGCGCACCCAGATGCGCTGCAAGTGCCAGAACATGAGCCGCCTGATCGAAACCGCCGTGGACAACGTGGGCCGCATCATCACCGACCTGCGCCCCAGCATCCTGGACCACCAGGGCCTGTGGGCGGCGCTGGAGTGGCAGGCGCAGGAGTTTGTGCAGTCTGCGGAGCTGGAGCTGGCGTGGCAGATGGATGTGCCTGCCACCTTGCACCTGCCCGAGCCTGCCGCCATCGCCGTGTTCCGCATCTTCCAGGAGATGTTGAGCAATGTGGGCCGCCACGCGCAGGCCAGCGCCATCGACATTGCGATTGACGTGCAGGACGATGTGCTGCAACTGCGTGTGCGCGACAACGGCGTGGGCGCCACCCGCCAAGCGCTGGAGGCGCCCACCGCCTATGGGGTGATGGGCATGCGCGAGCGCGCGCGGCAGCTGGGAGGCCGGCTGAGCATCACCAGCGAGCCGGGGCAGGGCTCGTGCCTGCAATTGCTGATTCCTCTGGAGCTGTCATGAATTCCGTGGTTCGCGTATTGATCGGGGATGACCACCGCATCGTGCGGGAGGGGCTCAAGCAGGTGCTGGGCGACCCCGCCAACGGGTCGCCCGAAATCACCGTGGTGGCCGAAGCCACCCAGGGCAGCGAGGTGCTGGAGCAGGTCACGGGGCTGCAAGGGCCCACGGGCGCACCGGGGCTGGACCTGGTGCTGCTGGACATCGCCATGCCTGGCATGGACGGCCTTGAAGTGTTACAGGCGCTGCGCAAGGCCTGGCCCGCGCTGCCCGTGCTGATGCTCAGCACCTACCCCGAGCGGCAATATGCGGTGCGCTGCATCCAGATGGGCGCAGCGGGCTACCTGCACAAAAGCGCCGACCCCGACGACATGGTGGCCGCCGTGCGCAAGGTGGCGGCAGGCGGGCGCTACCTGACCGAGGCCACGGCCCAAGCCCTGGCGGGTGCGGTGGAGCGCACCGGCGTGGTGCGCGCCGCCCAGCAGGGCGCGCCTGCGGGGGTGGACGCGCTCTCGTTCCGAGAGCACCAGGTGTTCCGTCTGCTCACTGCCGGGCAGAGCGTGAGCGAAATTGGTGCGCAGCTCAAGCTCGCGCCCAACACCGTGAGCACCTACCGCGCCCGCATCCTCGAAAAGACCGGCGCGCGCAACGATGTGGAGTTGGCGCTGCTGGCGCGCGGCGCGCCTGCCGAGTGATTTGCGGGCGCTACATGCCCGATTTGTAGTGCTGGCCCTACATGCTGTAGACACCACACCCACGAATTCATGACGGCGGGCCAGCACCGGTAAAAACTGGCCCGCGCTTTGCGTAACGCCTGGCACCAACTTCTACGAGGTGTGCCATGTCCGAATTCTTCTCGCCCTACGATGCCGACCGCCCGTTGATGCTGAAATGCAGCTGTGGCCGCGACCACACGGTGGCCGACCACCATGCCGAGGTCTCGGCCGATGCCGCTGCAGCCACCTTGCGCCAGCGCAGCGAGACCCGCGAGTTTGAGCTGTACAGCAACGAGTTCATCGAGGCCACGCTGGTCAAGGCGCTGTTTCCGCAAGACGCGGTGCGCCGCCGCTTCATCAAGGCCGTGGGCAAGAGCACAGCCATGGCCGCCATTGCCAGTGTGTTGCCGGTAGCCAGCATGCAAGCCATGGCGCAAGAGAAACAAGGCGCGCTGGAGAAGACCAACCTCAAGATCGGCTTCATCCCGATCACCTGCGCCACGCCGCTGATCATGGCCCACCCGCTGGGCTTCTACAGCAAGCAGGGCCTGAATGTGGAGGTGACCAAGACAGCAGGTTGGGCGCTGATCCGCGACAAGATGATCAACAGGGAGTACGACGCCACGCACTTCCTGAGCCCTATGCCGCTGGCGATCTCAATGGGCCTGGGCTCCAACGCTACCCCGATGAACGTGGCCACCATTCAGAACGTGAACGGCCAGGCCATCACGCTGAGCCTCAAGCACAAGGACAACCGCGATCCGAAGAACTGGAAGGGCTTCAAGTTCGCGATCCCGTTCGAGTACAGCATGCACAACTTCCTGTTGCGCTACTACCTGGCCGAGGCGGGCCTGAACCCCGACACCGACGTGCAGCTGCGCGTGGTGCCACCGGCCGAGATGGTGGCCAACCTGCGCGCGGGCAATATCGACGGTTTCCTGGGCCCCGATCCGTTCAACCAGCGCGCCGTGTTCGAGGAAGTCGGGTTCATCCATCTGCTCACCAAAGACCTATGGAACGGCCACCCCTGCTGCGCCTTCGGCACCAGCACCGAGTTCATCCAGAAGAATCCCAACACCTTTGCTGCGCTGTACCGCGCGGTGCTTACCTCGGCCGCCATGGCGCGCGACCCCAAGAACCGCGAGCTGATCTCCAAGGTGATTGCGCCCCAGGCCTACCTGAACCAGCCCGAGGCCGTGATCAACCAGGTGCTCACCGGCAAGTTCGCCGATGGCCTGGGCAAGATCCAAAACGTGCCCGACCGCGCAGACTTCGACCCCATGCCCTGGCAAAGCATGGCCGTGTGGATGCTCACGCAGATGCAGCGCTGGGGCTACATCAAGGGCGATGTGGACTACAAGCAGATTGCCGAAAAGGTGTTCCTCATCACGGATGCGAAAAAGCAGATGAAGGCGTTGGACCAGAAGGTGCCCGACGGCGCGTACCCCAAGTTCAAGATCATGGGCAAGGAGTTCGATGCGGCGAAGGCTGCCGAATACGCGAAGAGCTTCCCCATCCGCAAGGCGGCATGACATGACTGCCGCCAAGAACCTCAATTTGCGCGCGGGCCTGCTGTCCGTGCTCATCTTCCTGACACTGCTGGGCATCTGGTACGTGGCCACGTCTTCGTCGGGTGCCAGCGGCGCCACGGCAGGCATGACGGCCGAGCAGATCGAGTACGCCAAGCTGATGGGCAAGGACCCGGGTGCGTCCAAGAGCGGTGGCTTTCCCACGCTGGGTGCGATGGGCAGCACCGTGTGGGGCCATCTGTCCAACCCGTTCTACGACAACGGACCCAACGACAAGGGCATCGCCATCCAGCTGGCGCACTCGCTGGGCCGCGTGGCGCTGGGCTTTGGCCTGGCCTGTCTGGTGGCGATCCCGCTCGGTTTCATCATCGGCATGTCGCCGCTGCTGCGCCGCGCGTTCGACCCCTTCATCCAGGTGCTCAAGCCCATCAGCCCGCTGGCGTGGATGCCGCTCGCGCTCTACACCATCAAGGACTCATCCATCTCGGGCATCTTTGTGATCTTTATTTGCTCGGTGTGGCCCATGCTGGTGAACACGGCGTTTGGTGTGGCATCGGTCAAGCGCGACTGGCTCAACGTGTCGGCCACGCTGGAAGTGAACCCGCTGCGCAAGGCCTTCCTGGTGATCCTGCCCGCTGCGGCGCCCACCATCCTCACGGGCATGCGCATCAGCATGGGCATTGCGTGGCTGGTGATCGTGGCCGCCGAGATGCTGGTGGGCGGCACGGGCATCGGCTACTTCGTGTGGAACGAGTGGAACAACCTGTCGCTCACCAACGTGATCTTCGCCATCCTGGTGATCGGCGTGGTGGGCATGTTGCTCGACCTGGCGTTTGGCCAGCTGCAGAAGGTGGTGACCTATGTGGAGTGATGTTTCCCAGCGCCCGGCTGTTCCAGCCCCTCTTGCCACTGACGCACCGCAACGAAAGGCCTCTGCCGTGACCCAAGGCTTCCTCCAGATCGACCGGCTGAGCAAAGCCTTTACGCCCGCCAAACCCGTGTTTGCCGATGTGTCGTTCGCGCTCGACAAGGGCGAGTTCGTCTGCATCATCGGCCACTCGGGCTGCGGCAAGACCACCATCCTCAACGTGCTGGCGGGGCTCGACACCGCCACCTCGGGCACCGTCATCATGGACGGGCGCGAAGTGGCCGGCCCCAGTCTGGACCGGGGCGTGGTGTTCCAGAGCCACGCGCTCATGCCCTGGCTCACGGTGCGCCAGAACATCGCGTTTGCCGTGAAGTCGCGCTGGCCCGACTGGAAGAAGAGCCAAGTAGATGCGCACGTGGAGAAGTTCGTGGCGCTGGTGGGTCTGAGCCCTGCCATCGACAAGAAGCCCTCGCAGCTCTCGGGTGGCATGAAGCAGCGCGTGGGCATTGCGCGCGCGTTCTCCATCCAGCCCAAGATGCTGCTGCTGGATGAGCCCTTTGGCGCGCTCGATGCGCTCACACGCGGCACCATCCAGGACGAGTTGATGACCATCGTGCGCCAGACGCAGCAGACGGTGTTCATGATCACGCACGATGTGGACGAAGCCATTTTGTTGGCCGACCGCATCCTGCTCATGAGCAACGGCAACGAGACGCCCGAGGGTTATCGCCCCGGTGGCATCGCCGAGGTAGTGGTGAACTCCCTGCCGCGCGAACGCACGCGCACCAGCCTGCACCACCTGGACGGCTACTACGCGCTGCGCAACCACATCGTGGACTTCTTGGTCACCAGAGCCAAAGCCCACTGATTTCCTGAATAACCCAGCACTGTCGTGTTGCCCCTTGGGCGACAGGGAGGGCTGCACTCTGAAGTTTTTGTTCCCCGTTCCAAAACCATCCAACCGAAGGAGCCATCACCATGAACCGCAACGACGTTACCGAAAAGATCATCAGCACCAAGGTCGCCAAGGGCCTGCAATGGGAGGCCATTGCCAAGAAGGTCGGCCAGTCCAAGGAATGGACGACGGCCCTGTGCCTGGGCCAGATGACCGCCACGCCCGAGCAGGCCAAGATCGTCGGCAAGATTTTTGGGCTCACCGCCGAAGAGCAGAAGTGGCTGCAGGTGGTGCCCTACAAGGGCTCGCTGCCCACGCCCGTACCCACAGACCCGCTGATCTACCGCTGGTACGAGGTGGTGAGCGTGTACGGCACCACCATCAAGGAGCTGATCCACGAGGAGTTTGG
>JBCNOJ010000376.1:0-5066 GCA_039593925.1 Acidovorax sp. | reverse complement strand
GCGTGGTGCCAGAAAGGGGTGCCCAGCACGGGCGTACTGGGCTGAGCGGCATCTTGCGCGGCCATGGCGCCTGCCAAGCGCGCAGCGCGCCCAGCGCCCACCGCATCGGCAAACGCACCGGCCATGGCCACCGGGTCTTGAGCCAGGGCTACGGCGGTGTTCAGCAATACGCCGTCGTAGCCCCATTCCATGACCTGGCAGGCGTGCGAAGGCAGGCCCAGGCCCGCGTCCACCAGCATGGGAACATTCAGGCGCTCGCGCAGTGTTTGCAGCGCGTAGGGGTTGACCGGGCCGCGCCCGGTCCCGATGGGTGCGGCCCAGGGCATCACGGCCTGGCAGCCCACATCGACCAGGCGCTGGCACAGCACCAGGTCTTCGGTGCAGTAGGGCAGCACCTGAAAGCCTTCCTTGATGAGGTGCTCGGCCACGCCCACCAGGTTCAGCGTGTCGGGCTGCAGGGTGTAGTCGTCGCCGATCAACTCCAGCTTGATCCACGGTGTGTCGAATACCTCGCGCGCCATCTGCGCGGTGGTGATGGCCTCTTGCGCACTGTGGCAACCGGCGGTGTTGGGCAGCACAGGCACGTTGAGCTTGCGCAGCAAGTCCCAGAAGCTGCTGCCGCTTTCGGCCGGATTGCTGCCCTGGCGGCGCAGCGAGGCCGTGACCATGGCGGGCCGGGCGCGCAGCACCGCAGCTTCGAGCACGGCGGGCGAGGGGTAGCGCGAGGTGCCCAGCAGCAGGCGGCTGGCGAAGGTCTGGCCGTACAGCACCAGCGGGTCTTGGGGCGTAGAAATGGACATTGGATTCTTACTATGGTTTTAATAGCTGTCGGCGCACTATGGGTAAGCGCTAAAGGCCATTTTTACTGATTTTTTGGCTGCTTCAACCGCCGGTCACGGGCGAGATGATCTCGACGCGGTCGCCGGGCTGCAGCGTGTGGGCGGTGTAGCGGCTGTTGGGCACAAAGGTGGTGTTCACGGCCACGGCGAAAGGCGGGCGGGCTGCGATGGCGGCCACGGCGTCGGCCACGGTGGCGCCATCGGGCAGATCGTGTGGGGTCTGGTTGATGGAAATGTTCATCATGCGGTGGCGGTGGCGGTGGCAGGCAACGGGCGGTCTGCATCCGCCAAGTCCAGGGCCAAATCAAAACGTTGCGAAAGCGGTGATTGTCCGGTGTTCAGCACTTCCAGCGTCACATCCAGCATCGCCGGGGCGATCATGAAGCCGTGGCGATAGAGGCCGTTGATCTCCAGCACGCCTCTGCGCGTCTGGCGGATGGCGGGCAGGTTGTCGGGCAGTGTGGGACGGCACTGCGTGGCCAGCTCCAGGATGCGGGCCTCGGCAAAGCCGGGGTGCACGGCGTAGGCGGCGCTCAGCAGTTCCAGGGTGGATCGCACGCTGGCGGGCGAGAGGTCGTCGGATTCGATCTCGGTGGCGCCGATCACGAACAGGTGATCTTCCTTCGGTGCGATGTAGATCGGGTATCGCGGGTGCACCAGCCGCGTGGGGCGCTGTAGCGTCACGTCGGGCGCGTGGATGCGCGCCACCTCGCCGCGCACGCCGCGCAGCGTGCTCCAATGCGCCTTGGCGCCCAGGCCACGGCAGTCCAGCACCCAATCGGGCTGTCCGGGGGCGCCCGGGGTGAACGCCTCGGGCGACTGGGGGCTGTGCCAGTGGGTGCGCACGGCCAGGCGCTGCATCTCCACCGCCAGGGCGGCCAGCAGTTGCCGGTTGTCCAGTTGACCTTCGCCGGGCAGGTAAAGGCCCTGCGCGAACCGGTGGGCCAGGGAAGGCTCGGCCTCTGCCAGGCCGTTGCTGTCGAGCTTTTGCAGCGCTGGCAGTTCAGGCAGTGTGCGTTGATTGGCTTCGAGCTGGCGTGTGAAGCGCTGGGCCTCTGCCACGTCCTGGCGGTGCCACACGATCAGCGTGCCCGCTTGCTGGAAGAACACCGGCTGGGCCAGCGGTGCCAGCAGTTGCGGCCAGCGGCTCAGCGCATGGTGGCCCATGCGCACCACGCCGGGTTCGGTGATGGCCGACTCGGCCAGGGGTGCGAGCATGGCTGCGGCCACCGTGGCAGCCGAGCCTTCGGCGGCCGGGCTGCCGGCATCGTGGATGTCCACCCGGTGCCCCTGGCGCGCCAGCTCCACCGCCAGCAATCGGCCCATGAGGCCTGCACCCAGGATGGCAAAAGAAGAGGGTCGAAGTGGCATAGGTCCGTCGGTTCGTCCATGGGGCTGCTGCAAGCGCATCGGCTGGCAACAGGGACAAAACGGAGGCAGGGCCGCTTGCGGAAACTCCCCACGCCAGCATGACCTGGATCGGGTAGCGGGGCCAGGAGGCGCCACACGGCGTGCAGCGTTCTGTGAAGGCCCCAGGGTATTTCTCAGTCGCACGCCCATGAGCAGGTTCTCAACGGCGGGACACCCCTGTTTCGTCCGGAAAAACCAAATTACAGCACAAGCCCGCGCTGTCTTTTTTGCGCTGGCGCATAGGCCATAATTTTTGCCATGACTTCTTCGATCCCGCCGCTTCCCACGCCACCGGCGTCCGCCCCCCGCCGCTACGTGCGTGTGCTTTCCATTGCGGGCTCCGACAGCGGCGGCGGCGCAGGCATCCAGGCCGACCTGAAAACCTTCGCGGCCCTGGGCTGTTACGGCATGACGGCCATCACCGCACTCACGGCCCAGAACACGCAGGGTGTGCGGGGTATTCATGGCGTGCCGCCAGATTTTCTGGCCGCGCAGATTGATGCGGTGGTGCAAGACATCGGCGTTGATGCCGTCAAGATCGGCATGCTGCATTCGCCCGATGTGGTGCGTGTGGTGGCCGATGCCATCCGCCGCCACCACCTGCCCCACGTGGTGCTGGACCCGGTGATGGTCGCCACTAGTGGTGACCGCCTCATCGCCGAGGAGACGGTGGGCGTGCTGGTGCAGGAGCTGTTTCCGCTGGCCGAAGTGATCACACCGAACCTGGACGAGGCTGGCTGGTTGCTGGGCCGCAAGATCGAAGGCGTGGACACGCTGGATGCCGCGGCGCAGGCTCTGCGCGCCTTGGGCGCATCGGCCGCGCTGCTCAAGGGCGGGCATTTGCCGGGTGATGAGGTGATCGATGTGCTGGCGCTGCCGGGCGGCGCATGCAGGCGTTTGTCGTCGCAGCGCATTCCCACGCACAACGGCCACGGCACGGGCTGCACCCTGTCGTCGGCCATCGCATCGCACCTCGCGCTGGGGGCGCCGCTGCCACAGGCGGTGGAACGCGCCCGTGCCTACATCCTGGGAGCGATTGCTGCAGGGGTGGGCGTGACGACCGGCCGCGGCCACGGTCCTTTAAACCACGGATATGCGCCCGTGCCCCAGCAAGTGGTGTCGACCGAAGTGTGAGTGTTTTTGGCCTCTAGCGCTTGTCCGTAAAGCGCTGGCAGCTCTCAATTCGATAGCGATCACCGCCCGCGTGGCCGGGTCGCCCAGGCCAGCGCAAAGCTGAACGCCAGCGCGGGCAGGGCCGAGCCCGCACCCGGCAGCACCTTGGGCGCCAGGTGGTACACCGCAATGCCCGCGATCCATATGGCCACCGGCGCCGCATTCACCTTGCGCGCCGCAGCCAGCAGCGCGGGCGCATTGGCACCGAAGGCCAGGCGCCCCAGAATCACCCCAAACAGCGGCACGAACACCGAGCTGAGCATCAGCAGGAACGGCTCCAGGCTGTGCATGGGCAGCACCAGCGCCAGCGCCGTGCACACGGCTGCCACACCCAGACCCCATTTGCGCACGCTCCAGCGTGGTACCAGGCTGTGGGCCGACACGGCGCCGGAATAGGCATCGCCATAGGCGTTGTCCACCTCGTCGATCAGGATCAGCGACAGCGCGATCAGCCCGCCCTGGGCCAGCAGCAGCGCCTGCACCAGATCCTTGCTGGGCAGGGTCAGTGCGACCAGCACCCCCAGCGAATAGCACCACATGTTGGCCAGCGCATAGCCCAGCCAGGTGCCACGCAGCGCAGAGCCACCGCTCTTGCCGTGGCGCGCATAGTCGGCCACCAGCGGCAGCCACGAGATGGGCATGGCGATCACCAGGTCCAGCGCGGGCAGCACGCCCATGCCGCCTTCGCCCTTGCGCGTCCACAGCGCTTCAAACCCCTGGGCCTGGGCCAGCGACAAAAACTGCCACGACAGCCACAGCAGCGACAACACCACCAGAGGCAGCGCCACGCGCGCAATCACCTTGCGCACCAGTTGCACCATCGATCCGCTGATCAGCAGCATCACCACGCCGCCCCACAGCAGCGTGGCCAGCACCGGCCAGTGGGCTCCCGCCATGGCGCCCGACTGCTGGCCAATGGCCACGGTGGCATCGCGCATCACCACCAGCTCGAACGTGCCCCAGCCCACCAGTTGCACGATGTTCAGGATGATGGGCAGGCTGGCGAACGTGCGGCCATACACCGCGTGCATCAGGCCCGCGCTGGCCAGGCCGCTGTCGCAGCCCAGCTTGGCCACCCAGCCCAGCAGGCCTGCGCCCACGATGGAGCCGCAGACGATGGCGATCAGCGCCTCCTGCGTGCCCAGCGCGGGCATCAGGTACGCGCCTACCTGCATCACCAGCAACCCCACGCCCAGGCTGAACCAGAGCGAGGCGTGGTCGTGCCACTGGAAGACGCGGCGGTCGGGGGAGACGGGGGCCAGCGCTTCGTTGTGCGAGGCAGTGGGCGCGAAGGGCGATGTGGACATGGAGGGCTCCGTAGAAATACAGAGCAGGGGCGGCCCGCGCAGCCGGTGCCCCGAGAAAAAAACGGTCAGGGCATGGCTTGGACGGACGTGCTTCCCTGCGCGAGGATGATCTCAATCAGGTTCAAAGGGACTCTCTCAGTCGATTCCGGTGGCCCGGTCTCGACACCCCTAGCGTGGGCACTTCGGTGGAAGTGCGCTGCGGATTGTAGTGGCAGCGGGAGCTGGCGGTGCGGGGCGCCGTCTCAGGCAGGCTCAGGAAGATGCGGCAGAAGCTGCAGAGGTAGCGGGCGCCACGCCCAGCAGCTGGTGCAGGCGCGGGCTGGTGGTGGTGTACTGC
>JBCNOJ010000375.1:0-5082 GCA_039593925.1 Acidovorax sp. | reverse complement strand
CTACCGGGGTGTGCACCGTGCCATCGGACAATACGCGCTCGTCCACCTCCAGCCGCAGGTTGCGTGGCACGATGGGCTCGAAGCTGCCGCGCAGGCCCCAGGTCTGCGGCCGGTCGCGGCGGCGCATCTCCAGCACATCGCGAAAGCCGCGTGTGGTGATGATGCCGGTGCGCGCCACCTTGCGCTCCAGCAGCGCATTGGTGCCCACGGTGGTGCCGTGCACGATGGTGGCGATCTGTGCGGCCGAGTCGGCCACGCGCGCCACGCCGTTCATGAAGCCACGCGCCTCCTCGCCCCGGGTGCTGGGCACCTTGACGATGCGGGCGCTGCCATCGCGCTCGTCCAATACGAACAGGTCGGTGAACGTGCCGCCCACGTCCACGCCCACCACATACGAAGCCTGATCCGAAACCTTGCCGCTGCTCATGCCTTGCCTTTCGCTGTGGCGGGGGCAGTGACGTAGCCCATCGCCAAATCCTTCTCACGCGCTGCTGCGGCCCGTGCGGCCGGTACACCGTAGCCACCGCCACCGGGGGTTTCCAGCCGCACGCGCTCGCCCTTCTTCAGGCGGATGCCGATCATCTTGGAGCGCATGGGTGGCTGCTTCCATTCACTATCGTTTTCATAGCTGAAGACGTTCATGGAACCAGCGCTACCGCCCGAAATGCCTTGGGGTGCGGCCTTGCCGCGCTCGCCAAAGATGAACACCTCGGCATCCTGCTCCAGCAGCTCAATCTCATAGATGGCGCCCAGGCCACCCCGGTGCTGGCCGTCGCCGCCCGAACCGGGCCGCAACGCCCACTGCGTGAAGCGCACGGGGTACGCCGCCTCCAGGATTTCGAGCGGCGGGATGGTGGCGGTGGAGATGGGCGCGTTGCCGTGGCTCAGGCCATCACCATCGCTGTGCCCACCGTGGCCGCCGCCGAAGAAGCTGAACATCACCCAGCGTTGGCCCTTGCGCGCGGCATCGGTACGCAGCCCGGCGATGGACAGCGCGTTGATGGTGCCGTAGGCCTGGGCCATGGCGCGTTTGGGGTCAGCCTGTGCGGTGGCGCTGAAGATCACATCGATCATGCGCAGGATGGTTTCGGTGTAGCCGCCCACGGGGCGTGGGCGCGCAGCGCTGATGACCAGCCCCTCGGGCAGCACGAAGTCCACTGCGTCCAGCACACCCGCATTGGCAGGTACATCAGGGAACAAGTGCTTGAGCGCCACATAGCAGGCCGCAATGGCCGTGGCGCGCGAGATATTGACCGGCCCCGCGCACTGCGGTGAGGTGCGCGAGAAGTCGAGCGTCAGGCGGTCGCCCTGCACCGTCATGTCGAGCGCAATGGTCAGCGGCTCGTCCTTCACGCCGTCGTTGTCCAGGATGTCGCTGAAGCTGTAGCGCCCGTCGGGCAGCGCCGCGATGTGCGACTGCATGAGCTTGACGGCGCGCGTGCGCAGTTCGCCCATGGCCTGCTGAACCTGGGCATCGCCATACTGGTCCAGCAGGTCGTGCAAGCGGCGCTCGCCCAGGTCCAGCGCGGCCAGCTGGCCGTTCAGGTCGCCCCACAGGCTGTCGGGCAGGCGGGTGTTGGCCTTGAGGATGGCGAGCACGTCGTCGTCGAACACGCCGCCGCGCACGATGCGCACCGGCGGAATCTGCACGGCCTCTTGCCAGCACTCGGTGGCGGCCGGGTTGTAGTTGCCCGGCACGGCTCCTCCCACATCGTGCCAGTGCGCCGCCGATGCCAGGAAGCAGAACAGCTGGCCGTTGCGGAAGAAGGGGCGCACCAGCTTGAAGTCGTTGGCGTGGGTGCCGCCCTCGTAGGGATCGTTGAACAGCCAGGTATCTCCCGCCGTGATGCCGCCGCGCTCGCCCGCCGCCCGCATGGCCGCGCGCACGGCAAACGCCATCGCGCCCACAAACACGGGCAGGCCAGACTTGCCCTGCACCAGCGTATCGCCCGTGGTGGCGTCGTACAGGCCGTGGCAGGCGTCATGCGCCTCGGCAATGATGGGGTTGAACGCGCTGCGGTACAGCGTAGCGTCCATCTCGTCAGCGATCTGTTCCAACCGCCCGCGCAGCACGGCCAAAGTGACCGGGTCCATGGGCGGCGGGGTGGGTGTGTGTTCAGCCATGCAGGGGCTCCTTGCCAAAGCGGGCGCGCAGCTGGTTCATCAGCCCACCGGCGCGCACCATGTCCAAAAGAAACGGAGGAATCGGGTCGCAGGCCAGCACACGCCCCTGGGCAGTGGTGACCGACGGTGTTTGTTCGTTCAGGGTGATGCCCTCCCCCTCCCCGATGGTCTCGGCCTCGGGGCAGGTCAGCAGCAGCAGGCCCAGGTTGAACGCGTTGCGAAAGTAAAGGCCGCTGAACGACGGCGCAATCACCGCCGCCACGCCCAAGCGCACCAGCACGGCAGCCGCCTGCTCGCGCGATGAGCCAATGCCAAAGTTGCGCCCGGCCACGATCACATCGCCCTTGCGCACACCCGCCACAAAGTCGGGGCGCACTGATTCAAGGCAGTGGCGTGCCAGCACGTCGATGCCGTGCTTCATGGCGTGGCCGGGGGCCAGCACGTCGGTGTCGATGTCGGCACCCAACTTCCAGACGCGGTGGATACTCGTCATGCCAGCACCTCTCGGGGGTCAGTAATGCAGCCACGCAGCGCCGACGCCGCAACGGTGTACGGCGAGGCCAAATACACCTGCGCCGTGGGCGAGCCCATGCGGCCCTTGAAGTTGCGCGCCGTGCTGGAGATGACGTTGGTGGCGTCGCCCACCGTGTCGCCATAGCCCGCGCAGGCGCCGCAGGTGGTGGGAAACAGCTCGGCCCCTGCGTCCTGCAGCACCTGCAGCACGCCTTCGGCCTGGGCAGCGGCCTGGTCGCGCTGGCTGGCGGGCGCCACCATCAGGCGCACGCCGGCGGCCACTCGCTGGCCACGCAGCACGCTGGCGGCAGCGCGCAGGTCGTCCAGCTTGGCACCGGTGCAGGCGCCGATGTAGGCCACGTCAATGCCCTGCCCTGCATGCTGCGCCACGGGTGCGGCGTTGGCGGGGCTGTGGGGGGCGGCGACCTGGGGCGTGAGTGTGGTGGCGTCGAAGGTGTGCCGCGTCAGGTCAGCGCCTTCGTCCGTGCGCCACGCATCCAGCCCCTGCAGGTCTGCATCAGGCACACCCGCCGCCCGGAGCCAGTCGCTTGTCGTGGCGTCGGGGGCAATCAGACCGGCCTGAGCGCCCAGCTCGGCGCTCATATTGGACAAGGTCATGCGCTCTTGCATGCCCAACGCCTGCACAGCGGGGCCGGCAAATTCCACGGCCTGGTACTGGCCGCCGTTCATGCCAAAGCGGCCAATCATGTGCAGCATGATGTCCTTGGCGGTCACGCCTGCAGCCAGCTGGCCGCTCCAGTGCATCTGCAGGGTGTGGGGCACGCGCAGCCAGATCTCGCCGGTCACGACAACGCCCAGCATCTCGGTGCTGCCGATGCCGAACATGTAGGCGCCAAACGCGCCGCCCGTGGGCGAATGCGAGTCGCCGCCCACACAGAACATGCCGGGGCGGATGTGGCCGTGCTGGGGTACCACCACATGGCAGATGCCCTGGCCGTCGTACACATGGGGCAAATCCTGCTCGCTAGCCCAGTCGCGGGCGATGCGCACGATGCGGCGGGATTCGTCGTCGCGCTCGGGCAGGTAGTGGTCCATCACCAGGACCACGCGGCGCTTGTCCCAGATCTGGGCGCCCAGCTCTTCCAGCATGGGCTTGAGCCGGCGCGGGCCGGACGAGTCGTGGAACATGGCCAGATCGACACGGCAATTGACGATCTCGCCGGGCGTGACGCGGTCGCGGCCACTGGCGCGGGCCACGAGCTTCTGCGCCAGCGTGCTCGGGGGGCTGGATGCGAGGCTCATTCGGGCTTGGCTCCAGAAAACTGCACCACCTTGGCCCAGCGCGGAATCTCGGCCTGCACAAAGCGCGCAAACTCCTCGGGGCTGTTGCCCACGGGCACGGCGCCTTCGTGCTCCAGGCGCCGCTTCACATCGGGCGAAGCGATGGCCTGGCGCGCGGCATCGCTGATGCGTTTGGCCAGCTCCGAATTCATCTGGCCCGGGCCGAACAGCCCGAACCAGGCACTGGACTCATAACCGGGCAGCACCTCGGCAATCGCGGGCACATCGGGGAACGCGGGCAGGCGCTGCGCACTGGTCACCCCCAGCGCCTTGAGCTTGCCTGCGCGGATCTGCGCCTGGGCGTTGCCCACGGCGGCAAACATCAGCTCCACCTGCCCGGCCAGCACATCCTGCAGCGCGGGCGCGGTGCCCCGGTATGGAATGTTGACGATGTAAGCACCCGACTGCATCTTGAACGCGTCCCCCGCCAAGTGCAGGGACGAGCCCACGGCGCCGATCGCAAAATTGAGCTTTCCGGGCTTGGCCTTGGCCAGGGCGATCAGCTCGCGCACATCCTTGGCGGGCACAGCGGGGTTGGCCACCAGCACCGAGGGCGAGGTCGCCACGCAGGTCAGCGGCGTGAAGTCCTTGATGGGGTCGAACGGCAGCGTCTTGTACAGGCTGGCGTTGATGGCATGGCTGGTGAAGCTCATCAGCAGGGTATTGCCATCGGGCGCGGCCTTGGCCACCGCGTCGGCCGCGATGTTGCCGCCCGCGCCAGGCCGGTTCTCGACAATGACGGTGCGGCCCAGCAGACGGCCCATTTCGGTCGCGAGGGTGCGCGCGAGGGTGTCGGTGGAGCCACCGGCCGGGGCGCCCACCAGGATGCGGATGGGGGAGTTGCTTTGGGCGAGCGCCAGCGGGCCCTGCCACAGGGCGGGCGCGGTGCCCAGTGCAACCAAGAGGTGACGGCGTGATGTCATGGCGTGTGTCTCCAATCCTGTAGTGCGTTGTCTTGTGGGGTGGGCGAAGGCATCACAGCCCTAGGTATGCCCTGCGCAGGTCGTCGCTGCGCAGCAAGTCGGCGGGGGCGCCCGAGAAGCGGATATTAAACTTACAATTTATTAGTAAATATACTTAATGAGTTAAATGTCACTGAAGACAAATGTCATATTTTTGCTTCAACCACAAAGCCATTATAAT
>JBCNOJ010000374.1:0-5085 GCA_039593925.1 Acidovorax sp. | reverse complement strand
CAGATCGCGGTCTCGGTTCACGGCTTCAAGGTTGGATGGGCTCATGGGAATCTCCTTGCAATGGGGTGAAAGTAAAAACGTGGGCAGCGCCGAGCACTGCCATGCCTTGTTTTTACGGCCCTTGATTGCAGGGTTGCGCCGTCTGTGGGGCTTCACGGCTGTCAGACAAGGGCTTGCGGCCCTTCGCTGCAAAGCGGCGCGGTCCGTGTGACCATGCGTCTCCGTGAGCGCTGCCCTCCTTTGAGGTTCAAGACGCTTCCGATGTGTGAAGTGGCTCACGCTCGGGGCGTAGACATCACACGCCGTCAGCCCAAGAACCGCCAGTGGAGACTGGCGGCGCTCTCAGAACCACTGCGCATGGTGAACGTTTCGCGTCAAAAGCTTTCCCAGTCATCGTCGCTACCACCCTTGGCCGGTGCAGGTGCGGGGCTTTGCGCGGCTGAAGGTGCTGTCGCTTGGGACTGGGCTGTGGCTGGGCTGGCGTTTGGTGCTGCCAAGCTGGGCTGGGATTTGCCCGCTGCCTTGTGCGCCACGGCGTTCACGCCTGGCGTTGGACTTGTCGTTACACCCGGCTTGAGCGCCTTGGGCGTTGCGACGCGTTGCGCGGACAAGGCCGGCGCGGGCACTGGGGCGCGCGGCGACGGCGCAACAGGCGCGACCACGCGGGGCGCGGGGTTGCCGTCCAGCTTGAACACGGCCACCGCATTCACCAGCTCGCCCGCCTGCGCGTTCAAGGCACTGGCCGCCGCCGCCATTTCTTCCACCAGCGCTGCGTTTTGCTGCGTGGCCTGGTCCATCTGCGTAACGGCTTCTCCCACTTGCCCCACGCCCGCGCTTTGTTCGCTGCTCGCTGCGCTGATCTCTCCCATGATGTCGGTCACCCTCCGGATGGAGGCCACCACTTCGGTCATGGTGCTGCCGGCTTTGTCCACCAGCAGCGTGCCTTGTTCCACCCGCTCTACGCTGGCGGTGATCAGGCTTTTGATTTCCTTGGCCGCTTCTGCGCTGCGCCCTGCCAGGCTGCGCACTTCGCTGGCCACCACGGCAAAGCCCCGGCCTTGTTCGCCGGCGCGGGCGGCTTCCACCGCTGCGTTCAGCGCCAGGATGTTGGTCTGGAAGGCGATGCCGTCGATGACCGAGATGATGTCTGCGATCTTGTTGCTGCTGGCGTTGATGCCTTTCATGGTCTCGACCACTTCGGCCACCACGTCGCCGCCTTGCACGGCCACGGTGCTGGCGTTGACGGCCAGCTGGTTGGCGGTGCGTGCGTTGTCTGCGTTCTGGCGCACGGTGGAGCCCAGCTCTTCCATGGAGGCTGCGGTTTCTTCCAATGCCGAGGCTTGCTGCTCTGTGCGTGCGCTCAGGTCGTTGTTGCCGGAGGCTATCTGTGAGCTGGCTGAGGCTACGCCTTCGGCGTTCTGGCGCACCAGGCTCACGGTGTTGACCAGGCTTTGCTGCATGCGCTGAAGGGCGCTCAGCAGCAGGCCGGTTTCATCTTTCGACTGCACCTGGATCTGGCCACTGAGGTCGCCTGCGGCGATGCGGTCTGCCGCCTCCACAGCACGGGCCAAGGGGGCGGTGATGGAACGGATGAGCCACATTGCAGAGAAGATGGCCAACGCCAGCGCCACGGCAGAGACGCCCATCAACACGTTGCGCGCGGTGGCGTAGGTGTCTTCAGAGGCCTTGGCAGCCGCTGCAGAACCTTCCGCGTTGAGTTTGACCAGCTTGTCCAGTTCGCCCTTGATCGACAGATACAGGGGCCGGGACTGCGTGGTCATGATGTCCGACGCGCCCGCGTTGTCGCTGTTGCGAGACAGGTCCAGCGCGCGGTTGTTGATCTCGACGTACTTCGTCCACATGGCAGCAAACCCGTCGTAGATCTTCTGCTCCTCGGGGCTGCTGATGAGCTTCTCGTACTGCTTGCGCACATCGGCAAGCTTGGCGCGCTCGTCCGCGATCTGCTTGTCCAGCGCCGCTTTTGCAGCCGAATCGGTGGACGACACATGCTCCAGAATGGTCAGGCGCAGCGTGGCCACTTCCGACTCCACCGTGTTCACGGCTTGCACGCTGGGCAACCAGTTGGTGGCAATCTCTTCAGTGCCTGCGCGCAGGTCGCGCAGCTGCACCCATGCAGTGAACGCCAGAACCAGCAGCAAGGCCACCAGCAGGCTGAAGGCACCACTCAGGCGCGTTGAAATTTTCAAGTTGTTCACGACACACTCTCCAGTCAGGACAGCCCACGCGGGCCATTGCAAAGACTTCAGCAAACGCCATGGTCATCCATAAGCCCAGTGCGTTTTGCGCCGTCCTACCTGCAGCATCATGCCACAAGTATTATTTTTATCAAATATAACACATTGAAAATGATTGTGCAGGTTTTTTGTGCACGTGCAACTTCGTCGGGCCCGCGTCGCCAGACTAGAAACAGCCCGTTACTGGCTGCCTACATTAGGGCTGAGCGGCCTTTGTCACCAGCCCTATTTCGTCGCTGCTGAGCAACGCCTCAATGTCCATCACGATGAGCATGCGGTCGCCCAGGCTCGCGATGCCGGTCACAAAACTCGGGTCCACATTGCCCTGCCGCTCGAACTGGGGCGCGGGTTTGATCAGTTCGGGGGCAAGGGACACCACATCGGCCACCGAATCCACCACCGCGCCAATCACCGTGGCTCCGATGTCCAGAATGATCACCACCGTGAAGTCGGTGTAGCTGGCTTCAGGGCAGTCCAGCTTGAGGCGCAAGTCTAGGATGGGGACGATGCGGCCGCGCAGATCAATCACGCCTTTGATGAAGTCGGGCGAATGCGCCAGGCGGGTGGGTTGCTCATAAGAGCGGATTTCCTGCACGCGCAAGATGTCGATTCCGTACTCTTCCGCGCCCAAGCGGAAGGTGAGGTATTCGGCCGCCCCGCCCGCCGCAGACGACGGCGTCGATGAACGTTGCGCGGACGTGGATGAGGAAGTGGACGAGGATTGCGAGGCAGTGATCATGGTGGTACGGCAAAAGCCAGAACATCAGCGAAGGGCACGCGGACGGTGGTGTGCAACGGCGTCCTGATAGAGGAACGGGCAGTTGAAAGGCACACACCGGTAGGAAGACATCCCGCGCGGGCGATGGGGGCAGCATAGCAGCGCATGTTGCATTTATTAACAACCAAGGTTATCCCCGGAGCCGCTGTTGGCACCCCGCTGCCGGAACGATCAACTTGCGGCGAACGCCATTGGCGGGGTCGCTGCTGCCATGGGCGCAACGCAATTGGAGAGGTAGCTCCAGCTTCGGCGCGGCTGCAAAGGCCAAAAAATGCTACCTTCGACCCCATTCGTCCCGGGGTGCATCTGCCCTCGGCTCGGCGGCTGGTGCGTTGCCTTATGCGCTGGTCGCCCGCTTTGGATTGCCCCCATGCCCCGCTCTTCTGTCCCCCCGTCCGGCCACCCTCCTCACATGCCCGCCCCGGGCTTGTCGCTCCTGGCGCTGGAGTTGCGGGCGCCCTGGGAATTTGGGGCCGTGCTGCCCGCCTGGCCGATGCTGCAGCGTGCGCCGCGGGGCGACGGCCATACCGTGATCGTGTTCCCCGGCCTGACAGCGGGCGACGCGACCACCGTGCCGCTGCGCCGCTACCTGGACTCGCGCAACTACAACACCCTGGGCTGGGGCCAAGGCCTGAACCTGGGACCGCGCGACGGTGTCCTCGAAGCCGCCAAACGCCAGTTGCAGGAAGCCGCCGATGCCAGCGGCAACAAAGTCAGCCTGGTGGGCTGGAGCCTGGGCGGGATCTATGCGCGCGAACTCGCCAAGGAGCTGCCCGACCTGGTGCGCTGCGTGGTCACTCTGGGCACACCGTTTGCCGGGCCCCACACCTCTACCAACGCCTGGCGCATCTACCAGTTCGCCAGTGGCCGCAACATCGAACGCGAAACCGAAAACTACGACCTGCCGGGCGCGCCGCCCGTGCCCACCAGCAGCATTTACTCGCGCTCAGATGGGGTCGTGGCCTGGCGCGGCAGCATCCAGGCACCGGCAAAGCACAACCCGCACACCGAAAACATCGAGGTGGTGGCCAGCCACTTCGGCATTGGCCTGAACCCCAGCGCGTGGTGGGCCGTGGCCGACCGGCTGGGCCAGCCGCTTGTGGGGCCTGGCGCGGTGTGGCAGCCGTTTCAGCGGCCCAGCCTGCCGGGGCTGCATCTGGTGTTTCCCGACCCGCACCGGTAAGCCCGTCCAACGACAAAATCAAAAAGCACGTCCGAGATTTCTCTCTGACGTGCTTTTTTGATAGCAGCCTGCGCTTTCTGGACGTGCGCTAGAGGCTTTTTTTGCCCCAATTTTTCGTTTGATGAATTTGGGGCCGCCCGCTCGCACGAGCAATTCGGGTAACAGCTCGGAAACTCAGCACCTTCAGCACCTTTAGCGCCGCAGGTTTTCCAGCTTGCCTTCACCAACGCGCGTCACCTCGCGCTCTTGCGGGCCAGGTATGGTGTCGGCCGGGTTGTCCACTTTGGCCGGGCCAACCGCCACGCCCCCCAAGGCGCCCGCCACGCCGCCAACAGCACCGCCCACCACAGCGCCAATCGGTCCGCCCACGGTGGAACCCACGGCTGCGCCTGCAGCGGCACCCACCGCAGCACCGCCGCCCACTGCAACGGTGCCAGAGCCTTGCACAACTTCGCCAGGACGTGTGTCTTGCGTTGCGCCATCACGCAAGTTGGGGCCGGGCATCGCACCGGCGGTTGATGCCTGCGCCACGGCGCCCCGGCGGTTTTTTTACAAGCGCCGTGTAACCGCCCCGTCCGGCGTCGCGCGGCCGCTCGCCGCGTCCAGATAGCCCAGCAGCCGGTGCGGCGTCAACGGCTTCGCGCAGTGCGCGTCGAACCCGGCTTGCCTCGCCGCCTCGCAGTCGCGTCGCGACGCGAGCCCGCTGCACGCGACGAGCAACATGCCGCCGGTATGCGGATCACCGCGCAGCCGCGTCGCGAGCTGCAGCCCGTCGAGGCCCGGCATCGCGATGTCGAGCAGCACCGCGAACGGTTGCCAGTCGCGTGCGACGTCGCACACGGCGAACGGATCGTCGGCGATGCGGCATT
>JBCNOJ010000373.1:0-5109 GCA_039593925.1 Acidovorax sp. | reverse complement strand
CTGCTGCGTGGCGATCAAGCGCGTCGCCAGGGTCATCGTGGGGCGCATCCCCCAGTGCAGCGCGTCGTGCTCGGGGAAATCCGGCGCGCTGCCATACAACGCAATGCCAGCGCGCACCCAGTCCGCGCGCACGCGCTCGTCACCTGCGTGGCGCAGGGTGGCAGCGCTGTTGCTCAACGTGCGCTCGCCAGGCAGGTCTTGCGCGGCGGCATTGAACGTGGCCATCTGGTGCGCTACGCCGCGCGGGCCATCGGCATCGCTGAAATGGGTCATGAACGAGATTTCGTCCACCTGGGGCAAGGCATTGAGCCGCGCCCAGGCCGCACGAAAGCGCTGCGGGCTGAACCCAAGCCGGTTCATGCCCGAGTTCATCTTGAGGAAAACCCGGTGTGGCACCTGCGTCTTGTGGGCGGCCAGCATGTCGATCTGCTCGTCACAGTGCACGGCGTGCCACAGGCCCAGGCGCGAGCACAGCTCCAGGTCGCGCGCCTCAAACACGCCCTCCAGCAGCAGGATGGGGCCGCGCCAGCCCAGGTGGCGCACGCGCTCAGCCTCGGCCAGGTCCAGCAGCGCGAAGCCATCGGCGCCGCGCAGGCCGTCAAACACCCGCTCAATGCCGTGGCCGTAGGCATTGGCCTTGACCACCGCCCACACCTTCGCGTCTGGCACCGCCCGGCGCACGCGCTCCAGGTTGTGGTGCAGGGCGTCAACGTGGATGGTGGCGTGAATGGGACGGGGCATGGAAGGATTCTGGTGAAAACAGAGGGAATGACCGGGGAATACGCGATGGATTCTGGCACTGCAGCCGTTTATCCGCGTGATATAACCGCCTGTCCCTCGCTACGATTCCTCACATTTACAGGGCATCAGCCGAACTGATGCACCCCACAGCCATTCGATGAAGCGCGGTTTTTACACCATCATGTCGGCGCAGTTTTTCAGCTCGCTGGCCGACAACGCACTTTTCGTGACTGCTGTGGAACTCCTGCGTACCGGGGGGGCGCCCGAGTGGCAGCGCGCCGCGCTGGTGCCCATGTTTGCGCTGTTCTATGTGGTGCTGGCCCCTTTCGTGGGCGCCTTTGCCGACGCGCTGCCCAAGGGCAAGGTCATGTTCGTCAGCAACGCCATCAAGGTGGTCGGCTGCCTGATGATGCTGTTCGGCTCGCACCCGCTCATCGCCTATGCCGTGGTGGGCCTCGGCGCTGCTGCTTATTCGCCCGCCAAATACGGCATCCTGACCGAGTTGCTGCCCGCCTCTCAGCTGGTGAAGGCCAACGGCTGGATCGAGGGGCTCACCATTGCCTCCATCATTCTGGGCGTGCTGCTGGGCGGGCAACTGGTGGGCGCCACCATCTCTTCGGCCCTGCTGTCCATCGACCTGCCCTTCGTCGACACAGGCATCAACACTGCGCCACAGGCCGCCATCGCCTCACTGATTTTTGTCTACATCATTGCGGCCTGGTTCAACACCCGCATTCCGCACACCGGCGTGGAGATGCGCCCCATGCGCCAAGACCCCCAGCGCAGCGTGCTCTCCAACACCCTGGCCCTGGTGCCCGACTTCTGGACCTGCAACCGCCGCCTTTGGAACGACCGCCTGGGCCAGATCTCGCTGTCCACCACCACGCTGTTCTGGGGTGTGTCGGGCAATCTGCGCTACATCGTGCTGGCCTGGGCTGCAGCTGCGCTGAGCTACAGCACCACGCAGGCCTCGGCCCTGGTGGGCGTGGTTGCCATCGGCACCGCCGTGGGCGCCGTGGTGGCTTCCATGCGCATGCGGCTCGATCTGGCCACACGCGTCATGCCCCTGGGCATCGCCATGGGCTTGCTGGTGATCCTGATGAATTTCATCAGCAACGTGTGGGTGGCCGTGCCGTTTCTGATTCTGCTGGGCGGGCTGGGCGGCTTTTTGGTGGTGCCTATGAACGCGCTGCTGCAACACCGCGGCCACAACCTGATGGGTGCAGGCCGGTCCATCGCCGTGCAAAACTTCAACGAGCAGGCCTGCATCCTGGGCCTGGGCGCGTTCTACAGCCTTTCCACCAAGTTCGGGCTGTCGGCTTTTGGCGCCATCACCGCCTTTGGCGTGGTGGTGGCCGGCATCATGTGGATCATCCAGCGCTGGCACGCCCACAATTGCGTGCACCACCGCGAAGAGGTCGAGCACCTGCTGGACATCGCGCGGCACGATACGCACCATTGAGAAGCCCCTCCCTGAGCGGCTGCGCCGCTTCCCCCGCAGGGGAACGCACCCAGCGGCCTGGCAGAGCCAGCTCCACGGGTGCACTGGTCTTGGGAGAGCGCCAGTTTTACCGGCGCGCCCTAGCGTCGTCGATATGTAACTATTTTTTTAATAGCTGCCTGCGTTTATCTATCAAGCGCTGCAGCCATTTTTGCTTGAAATGCAATCCCCTCTTCCCTTCGCCGCCCTGCTGTTCAACGCCTTCGTCTGGGGGCTGGCGTGGTGGCCCTTTCAATACATGCACCAGGCGGGCCTGCACCCGCTGTGGGCTACGGCCTGCATGTATGCGGTGGTGTTGCTCGCATTGCTGGCCTGGAGGCCCGGCCTGCTGATGCAGGTGCGGCAGCACCCGGGGCTGTGGCTGCTGGCGCTGGCGTCGGGGCTGAACAACGTGGCGTTCAACTGGGCCGTGACGATTGGTGACGTGGTCCGCGTGATTCTGCTTTTCTATCTGATGCCCGCTTGGGCCGTGCTGCTGGCCTGGAAGATTCTGGGCGAGCGTCTCACCCCCGCAGCGCTGCTGCGCCTGGCCTTGGCCTTCTGCGGCGTGGTGTTGGTGCTGCTGCCCGCCGATGCGCCCGCATCCCGCCTGCTGCACAACCTCAGCCTGGCCGACGGCTTGGCCCTGCTGGGCGGGTTCATGTTTGCGGTGACCAATGTGACGCTGCGCCGCCTGCACGCCGTGCCCGGGCCGGCGCGCATGCTTGCCATGTTTGGCGGCTGCATGCTGATGGCGGTGGCTACGGCGTTTGTGGGACGCCAATTGGGCGTGGTGGAGGCGTTTCCGGCGCCCAACGGCGCCTGGGTCGTTACCGGCCTGCTGCTGGCGGGCGTGCTGCTGCTGGGCAACTGGGCCCTGCAATATGGCGCCGCGCGGCTGGCCGCGGGCACCACGGCGCTGGTGATGCTGTCGGAGGTGATGTTTGCCAGCGTGTCATCGGCACTGCTGGGGGCGGCCACGCTGAGCACCCGCACGGTGGTCGGCGGCGCGCTCATCCTGTTGGCATCGCTGCTGGCAGCGCTGCAGTTTCGACGGCCTGCACCCGCAGCTTCTACCGGCGCCTCAGCGCACTGAATCGCCAGCCGCTACCATGGCCGCGTCTTTCCACCTACAGGAGCGCGCCCATGCCCAGCAGCATCTATGACTTTGAAGCCCAGCAGATGAACGGCCAGACGGTGCCGCTGTCGCAGTACCGCGGCAAGGTACTGCTGATCGTGAACACGGCCAGCGCCTGCGGCTTCACGCCCCAGTTCGGCGGCCTGGAAGAGCTGCACAAACAGTACGCCGATCAAGGCCTGGTGGTGCTGGGCTTTCCCTGCAACCAGTTTGGCAGCCAAGACCCCGGCAGCAACGACGAGATCGCCAGCTTCTGCCAGCTGAACTACGGCGTGAGCTTTCCGATGATGGCCAAGATCGACGTGAACGGCGCCAACGCCACGCCGCTCTACAAATGGCTTACCGCAGAAGCGCCCGGCCTGCTTGGCAGCAAGGCCATCAAGTGGAACTTCACCAAGTTTTTGGTAGGCAAGGATGGTCAGGTCATTCGCCGCTATGCGCCGCAGGACGCGCCGAAAAAGCTGGCGGGCGATATTGAGGCGGCGTTGCGGTGAGGTGTGATCCTTTTCCCTCCGTATGTTCCAGCGCCTTCTATCTAGAAACGTATCACGCCTGCAAGGAACTGCTGTCATTTGTTAAAAGCATTACAAGCAGTTGCCAAAACAGCTTGTTGAAGCGCCTCTGAAAAAATCTGCGGCGACACTCCCGGTCACTGCAGGGTGACGCGAGATCACCCTCTCGCTCATCTTGCCGCCGGGGGGATTCCTTTTGACTTTGAGACATGCCATGCGGGCGCTTTGGCCCCCGCTTTTGCTCGCCTGCGCAGCGCCGCAATCTGCGTTGGCCCGCAGCGACTTCATTCAGTTGCGCCCTGCCCAGTGCCAGGCAGTGGCCAGCACAACGCCACTTCCCGCTGAGCTTGAACTCTACCGCGCCGCAGTCAGGGCATGTGCACTGGTGGCGCAGCCATCGCACCCAGCAAAGGTGCGTCTGCTCAGCGTTTTCACCGACGACTACTACAAAGGCCTGCCGGCCAGCGCACCCTGGCAAGACTTCCCGCTGCCTGTGCTGGTGGATACGGCGGGCCGCTGCGTGGGACGTTTGCCGCACCTGTTTCCTGTAGACCCGCCGCAAGAACTCGTCGTGCGCGCAGGCCATTGGCGCAACGGCATGCCGCACGAACTGCGCCTTCAAGTCCTGTCGCCCGCAGTGGGCGGTAACTACCCCCTGCCCGCGCTGCGCTGGCAGCCCAAGGCACAGGCTTACCAACCCGTGACGCCCACTTCTTCCAACCCACCATCCACGACCTCCACCGAGGACAAGACGCCGTGCCCGTAGACGCCAACTCCGTCAGCAAACTCAAGCAGGCCTGCGATGCAGCCTACGCATTGCACCCCAACTCTTGCAGCCACGCTGTGTGGCACGTCATCAAACAGTACTTGCCCAGCCAGCCCTGGATGAATGCCAACGCGCTCATTGAGCACCTGCGCGGGCAGGCGCACTGGAAGGTGGTCCCTTCAGGGCAGGTCGGCCAACTGGCGCGCGAAGGCGTGCTGGTGGTGGGCGGCAAGACCGAGTCAAGCAACGGCCACGTCATCGTGGTCTACCCCGGCGCCGATCTTCCCGCAGGCGGCTACAGCTACACCAAGAACGGCAAACAGGAGACCCTGCGCACACGGGGTAGCTACGCGCCCGCCATGTCCACCTCATTGGGTTCCTGGCCTGGCGCGATGAGTAAGGGCGACAAGACCATCTGGGACCCCTGGGCCAACGATGCCAAGTTCGCGCAGGTCACGTTCTGGCGGTTGTC
>JBCNOJ010000372.1:0-5116 GCA_039593925.1 Acidovorax sp. | reverse complement strand
CAGCCGCACCAAGCCCATTCCCATCCTCATGCTGACCGCGCGCGGTGACGAGCCCGACAAGATCGCCGGGCTGGATGCAGGCGCGGACGACTACATCACCAAGCCCTTCTCCACGCAGGAGCTCCTGGCGCGCATCCGCGCCGTGCTGCGCCGACGTGCGCCAGAGCAGGTGAGCGACAGCGTGACCATTGCCGACCTGGTGCTGGACGCCGCCACTTACCGGGTGACGTTCCAGGGCCAGCCGCTCAAGGTGGGCCCCACGGAGTTCAAGCTGCTGCACTTTTTGATGAAGCACGCCGAACGTGTGCACAGCCGCTCGCAGCTTCTGGACAAGGTGTGGGGCGACCATGTTTTCATCGAGGAGCGCACCGTGGATGTGCACGTGAAGCGGCTGCGCGAGGCGCTGGGCGCTGCTTCGGTGATGGTGGAGACGGTGCGGGGCGCTGGTTACCGGTTGACTGCGCAGCCGCAGGTGCAGTTGCAGGCGTAACGGTGCAAGCCTGAATGTTTGGGTGGGGTATGGGTGGACCACCCCGGTTTCTTGGAAGGCTTTGCTGACCGCATGCTGTGGCGTATTACGTACTTTCTGCTTTGGCAGATTGCGGGGGGTGGTCTGGGCTTGTGGCAGGGTGGCCCCTGGGGCGCTGCCCTGGGCGCAGCCCTTGCCGCGTGGGCCTGGTTCGTGTGGGACTTGCTGCGCGGTGCGCGGGTGTTGCGATGGCTGCGCAACGGCGATTTGGCCGAAGTGCCCGCAATGCGGGGCATCTGGGGCGAGGCGGCCGACCGTGCGCGGCGCCTGCTGCGCAGGCAGGAGGCGCAGGTCCGCGAGAGCCAGGATCGCCTGCAAGAAATTCTCGCGGCCCTGCAGGCCACTCCCAACGGTGTGGTGTTGCTGGATGCGCAAGGCCGCATCGAATGGTGCAACCAGATGGCGGCCAACCAATTCGGTTTTGATGCACAACGCGATGTGATGCAGTCGATTGGCAACCTGGTCCGCGATCCCGATTTCACAGCCTATCTGGCCGCGCAGGACTTCGGCAGCGATGTGGTGCTGGAAGGGCGCTTCAGCACCCCGTCGCGACCGGTGCGCATCTCGGTGCATTTGCACCCCTACGGTGATGGCCGGACCTTGCTGCTGTCGCGCGACGTGACGGCACTGGAGCAGGCCGATGCCATGCGGCGTGACTTTGTCGCCAACGTCTCGCACGAGATCCGAACGCCGCTCACGGTGCTGACCGGCTTTGTGGAAACCCTGCAGACCCTGCCGCTGTCTGCCGACGAGCGTGCGCGCTATCTGGGCATGATGGCCCAGCAGGCGCTGCGGATGCAGAGCGTGGTGCAGGATCTGCTGACGCTGTCACGCCTGGAGGGCAGCCCCCTGCCCGGCATGGCCGAGTGGACCCCGGTGCAGGCTCTCTTGGGGCGGTGTGAGGAGGAGGGGCGCGCGCTGTCGGCCCTGCTCACACAGAACCATGCGCCGCACACGCTGGTTTTCCCGTCGGCAGAAAAGCTGCGCGCCGAAGGCGACATTGCTGGCGTGCCTGCTGAATTGCAAAGCGCGCTGTCCAACCTCATCAGCAATGCCGCGCGCTACACGCCTGCGGGTGGCTCAATCACCGTGGAGTGGCTGCGCAAAGGGGATGGCAGCGCAGTGTTTTCGGTGCGCGATACGGGGCCAGGCATTGCGCCGGAGCACATTCCGCGGCTGACCGAGCGCTTTTACCGGGTAGATCGCAGCCGATCCCGCGAAACCGGTGGGACCGGCCTGGGCCTTGCCATCGTCAAGCATGTGTTGCAGCGCCATGGCGCTGTGCTGGACATCTCCAGCACCCTGGGCAAAGGCTCGGTGTTTGCTGTCACGTTTCCGGCAAACCGTTTGCGGGGCTTTGTGCTGCCGGGTGGGTGACAGCGCGCCGCAGCATTGCCACAAACAGCGCCGCGGTGGCCGCCAGTGCCACCGCACTTGCCGCCCAGAACGGGGTGGGCGAGGGCGCTGATGCCCAGGGCGCATTGGCGCTGTAGGCCAGCCAATAGCCACCACCCAGGCCCGCACCCCACAGCAAGGCGCAATACACCACAAGAGGCGCCACGGTGATGCGGTAGCAGCGCAGCACAAACACGCACACCGTCTGCAGTGCGTCCGCCACGTGGTAGGCCGCGACCCAGACCAGCACGCTGCCCGCCACTGCGACCACGCTGGTGTTGTTCGAGTACACCGCAGTAATGTGATCTTTTGCTATTAATAAAATAGCTGCTAGAGCAATACCAATAAGCGCTGAAAGCCTAAAACCTATAAAAGCCACTTGCCTCGCACGGCCGGCATCCTGCGCGCCCAGCCAGTAGCTCACGCGGGCGCTGGTGGCAATGGCCAGCGAGAGCGGCACCATGTACAGCACCGCGGCGAGGTTGGAGGCGATCTGGTGCGCGGCAGACGCCGTTGTGCCCTGCCGGGCGATGAACAGTGCCATCAGCGTGAAGGAGGTGACCTCCACCATCACGGCAAGCCCAGCAGGAACACCCAGCCGTGCAAATCCGGCAATGGTGGGCCAGTGCGGCGGCTCCATGCTTTGCCAGATGCGAAGTGGCGCATACAGGTCTTGCGTGCGCAGCAGCCAGACGGCCACCGCCAGCATGCTGCAGTTGACCACCAGCGTGGCCCAGGCGCAGCCCACGACGCCCTGCCCGGACAGGCCCCAGCCGCCAAAAGTGAACCAGATCGACAGTGGCAGTTTGATGAACAGGGAGCCCACCTGCAATGCCGTCACCAGCTTGGGCCGCCCCAGCGCCTGATTGAGTGTGCTGTAGATGCGAAACAGCAGCGCTGGCGGCAAGGCGAGTGCCAGAACGGCCAGGTAGCTCTCTACCTCGCCCCGCAACTCGGGCGGAACCTCTGTCCAGCGCAGCAGCGGGGCTGGGGACAGCAGCACGGCCATGCCGATGGCGGACGCAGCGGCGCACAGGTAGAGGGCCTGGCGCAATGACCGGCCCACGGCCGCAGTCTCCCGTGCGCCGCGCTGCTCGGCCCACACTGGCAGCAACGCCTGCAGCCCGCCGATCAAAGCCACGTACACGCTGATGAAAATCGCCGAGCCTACAGAAAGTGCTGCCAGCGATGCCTCGCCGTGGCGCCCAGCAACGATGGTGTCTGTCACCCCAAAGGCCATGACCGCCAGTTGCCCCGCCAATACCGTGAGGGCATGGCGCGTGATGGTGGCGCGTTCCGACATCAGGGGGCGGACGCAACGCGGCGCAACACAAGAAGTTGGTCGTTCTTGTCGGTGGGGCGCGGGATGGTGGCCTGAAGCTGCCATGCAGCAGCGTTGACCTTGCGCTCCGACGCCGGCCAGGAGGCCATATCGGCCAGCAGCCAGTCGCATTCATCTTGCAAGCCAGCGCGTTCCAGCGTCAGGCCTCCGTGGTACTGCAGGGCGGCCACCTGGGCCCGGCTCAAACCCACCGTTTGCACGCAGCCGGGCGCCGGCCCGGTCACGGCCAGCACGTTCTGAACCTGTGGCGCATAGCTGCGCGCGAAATCCAGTAAGGGAAGCCACAGGGTCATCAGGAGAAGCCAGCCCAGCGTGGCGCCGCCAGCGGGCAGTACCAGGCTTTTCCAGATCGGAGCGCGGTCTCGCGAGGCGCGCCACCATACCAGCACCGCCCAGCCTACTGTGGCGGCCAGGGCCACTGCGAGTGCCAGTGCCGAAAACTGCGGTACAAACCCTGGCGCCAGTTTGGCCACGTTGGCAGCTGGCTTCGCAGGCACGCCGGTCTGCATGGCGATCCAGATCACCCAGATGGCCAATGCCGACACTGTGAAGAACAGCAGGGTGAACCAGTCGATCAGCGCCCCGACACTGCGGCTCAGTGTGGGCAGCGCAAACGCGGCCAAAGCGGCCATGGCAGGCAGGCCCAGCAGCAGTGCGCGGTCTGCGGGCGCTGTGGTTACCGTGGCAGCAATGGAGATCGCCACGAAGCCCAGAGGCAGCAGCAAATGGCGATGTCCGGGGCGGTTGAATATCTGCTTGCGCCAGCGCCACAGCGTCCACAGCGCCATGGGCCAGGCGGGCCATCCAAACCACAGTAGCAGTCGCGCAAGGCTTTGCCATTCCTTGCCACCCGCCTCGGCCCCCACAATCCGCCAACGCCACAGGTCCAGCGCCGCAGCCAGCAAAGCCGCCGCCACCACCACTGCCGTCAGAAACAGGGCCCAGCGCAGGCGCCGGTCATTGCCACTGCCCGGTGCAAAAACCACAACGCCGATGCTCATCACCCCCAGCATGGCCGCCAGCGCAGGGGCCCCCGCCAGCGTCAGCCCCGCCATGCCCGTGATCAGGGCCAACGCGGGTGCTGCGGTGCGGTGCGGCGAGGCAGCCACGCCAAAAAATACCAACGCAGTGCAGCTGAGCTGGACCAGATAGCTGGTGACCTCGTGCGAGAGTTGGGCCAGCCCCAGGCAGGCGATCAGGGCAAGCAGCCCGCCGTCGGCAATGGCGCGCGCATAGTCCGGCGCATTGGCCTCACCGCCAAAGGCGAACGCCACAGGTTGCGCCCCCGGACTGCGGGCCAGATAGTAAACGGCGTACCAGGTGGCCACGAGCGTGAGGGCCAGCAGGACCGCAAACGGCACGCGAACCGCCATCTCGGCAGACAGCCAGGACGGCGAGACCTGGATGGCCCAGGCCCCCAGCCAGTAGGGCAGCAGCCCTTCGGTTTCTGGCGCCATGCCCCCGAGCAGGGGGCTGGACCAAGAGGTGCGGCCCTGCGCCAACTCCAGCATGTATCCGAAGGCCGTGACATCCGCGCTTTTCCAAGGGTCTCGTCCCACAAAACCTGGCACCACGTAAGCAATGCACAGCAGCAGCAGCGCCCAGCGCGGAAGTGGGCTTACGGCATTCTGGGTAACGATGGCGGGGGTCGGTGGGGTCACGCGTCAGAAATGGGTGGTGGCGTCGCAGAGCCACCGAGAATAAGGGCAAAAACAAACAAAAAGGCAGCCCGGTTGCCCGGGCTGCCTTTTTGGTGAGAACGCAGGAGGCGAATTACTTCGCTGCGGTCTTGCCGAAACGGTTGCGGAAGCGCTCCACGCGGCCACCCATGTTGTCCACCGACTTTTGCG
>JBCNOJ010000371.1:0-5127 GCA_039593925.1 Acidovorax sp. | reverse complement strand
TGGCTGGGGGTGGTGGCGCTGGCCACGGTGGCATCGGCAGCCGCGTTGGCGGTGCGGGTGGTGCGGAACCCCGGCGCGGGTGCGCGGTAGGGGGTGTAGGCAGTCGGCCTTTTGGCCAGTACTGCGCCCCGGCCTTCAGCGCGGTGCTGCAGCCCGTTCAGCACTTGCCCGCGGCCACCAAGCCAGCGCGGTAGTTGCGGCCGTGTTGTTCGCGCCATGCGTCGGCTTTGGCCTTGCCTTGGGACTGCAGGCGCTGCCGATACTCGGCTTCCATCGCACGGCGCTCCGGGCCTGGCCCGGAATCGGCCATGCACCGGCTGGACTTGGCACCCGACGATGACTTGCCACTGGCAATGTCGCCCGAGATCTTGTTCGCCATCACACCGGTGGCGGTTTGCCCGGCGGGCATGGGGTCCACCGGTGCGTATTGGGCCAAGGCTGGGCCTTTGAGAATCAGCAGAGCGGTGGCGGCGGTAAAAAGTGTGTGGCGCATGGGTGATCCGTTTCAGTCGAACTGCCTGCATCCGGGGCGAGACGACGCGGCGCGGTCAGGTAGTCGGTATCGATGGGGAAATGGTGCGGCTGGCTGGTTGCTCATCAGAGTTGAGCCTGTGTGCTGACCACCGGCGGCACCCTTAGTTTCGCTGCCCTGATACACCCGCCCACCCACTGAGGTGCGGCGCAGTCGCCCCGCACGGCGTTGCGGGTGGCGTGTGGCGGCAGGCAGTCTGTTCAACGCTCCTTGTTATCGGTCTCTCCAAAGACGGCGCGGCCGGAACGAGAAGACGGCTTTTGATCGGGATGCGGCTCTATCGCACCCTTGCGGTGGCCAGACGGCGTGACTTCGTCCTTGGGGCCGATCACGGGCTGCTCGCCGCCAGGGCGGTTGGCGTACACATCCGTGGTGCGTGCGCCTTGGTCCTTCAGGCCGTATTGGTTGTGGTCGGGGGGTGAATGGGGTTGCTGGGCCATCGAATGCTCCTTCAAAGAGGGGATGGGGTTGCACAAGGAAAGCACCAGTGTGTGAATGCGCCAAGCGCCGACCTGTGGGTGGAGCGGTGCGCCAGTTGTAGGAGCTGGCCTTTCTCGCACTCATGCTGAAAGCGCATGTGCACAGGTGGTTTTCTTCGTTGGCTGGCTGCGGGTGCGCACTTACCTTAAGGCTCCCTCCATCGGAGAGCCACCATGTCTGCCATCCTCAAGCCCCTGCCTTCCGCCCACCTCGCCGTGAACCCCGCGCCCCAGCGCAAGGACTGGTTCGACGCCCCCGCCCCGCGCACCACGGCGGAGGCCGAGCGCCGCCACCGGCAGGAGACGCTGGCGGTGGCCTTCCGGCTGTTCGCGCAGCAGGGCTTCGACTACGGGCTGGCCGGCCACATCACGGCGCGCGATCCTGAATGGGAGGACCACTTCTGGGTCAATCCACTGGGCGTGCATTTCTCGCACATCAAGGTGTCTGATCTGCTGCTGGTCAACGCGGCCGGCGAGATCGTGGTGGGCCACGGCCCGCTCAACCGCGCGGCCTTTGCCATCCACGCCGCGCTGCACGAGACGCGCCCCGACATCGTGGCCGCCGCGCACACCCATTCCACCTACGGCAAAGCCTGGGCGGCGCTGGGCCGCAAACTCGATGCACTCACGCAGGACTCGTGCATCTTCTACGAGGACCACGCACTGTTCGACGACTTCACGGGCGTGGTGCTGGAGACCGATGAAGGCTTTCGCATCGGCAAGGCGCTGGGCGCGTGCAAGGCCGTGATCCTGCAGAACCACGGCATCCTCACGGCGGGGCCTTCGGTGGAGGCTGCTGCCTGGTGGTACATCGCGCTGGAGAACGCTTGCCACGCCCAGTTGCTGGCCGAGGCGGCGGGCACTCCCAAGCCCATCCCGCACGAGATCGCGCAGCGCACGCATTCGCAGATCGGCGGGCCGGGCGGCGCGCAGTTCGCGTTCAAGAGCCTGTTCGACATCATCGTGCGCGAGCAGCCCGAGGTGCTGCAGTGAATGCGCCGCTGACCTGGGGCCAGGCGGCGCGCGCGCTGGCGGTGGAGTTTGGTGCGCGGGCTGCGGTGCACGACCGCGACGGGAGCTTTCCCCACGCCAACTTCGCCGAGCTGCAGCAGGCCGGCCTGCTGGCCCTGGCCGCGCCGCGTTCGCTGGGCGGGCAGGGCGCCCCGGCCGCGCAGTTGGCCGAGGTGATCGGCGCCATCGGCCAGGGTTGCCCGGCCACGGCGCTGGTGCTGACCATGCAGTACCTCCAGCAGCGCGGCATGGGCCGCCCCGGCTCGCCGTGGCCAGAGGCGCTGGCGCAGCAACTGGTGGATGAATCGGTGCGCGAGGTGTCGCTGATCAACGCCCTGCGCGTGGAGCCCGAGCTGGGCTCGCCCGCGCGTGGCGGCCTGCCGGCCACCGTGGCACGGCACACGGCAGAGGGCTGGCGCATCAGCGGACACAAGGTGTATTCGACCGGCGCGCCCATCCTGCGGTGGTACGTGGTGTGGGCCCGCACGGACGAGGCCGCGCCGCGCACCGGCGCCTTTTTGGTGCGCGCGGGCCTGCCCGGCATACGCATCGAAGAGACCTGGGACCACCTGGGCCTGCGCGCCAGCGGCAGCCACGACGTGCATTTGCAGGATGTCCTAATCCCCCATGCCCACGCGCTGGACCTGCGCCTGCCGCAGGACTGGACGCGCGGCGAGCCCGCCATGCAGGCCGAGATGACGGTGATGCTGGCCGCGCTGTACACCGGCGTGGCCAAGGCCGCGCGCGACTGGCTGGTGCAGTTTCTGCGCGGGCGTGTGCCCGCCAGCCTGGGCGCGCCCCTGGCAACCTTGCCGCGTGCGCAAGAGGCTGTGGGCCGTATCGAAGGCCTGCTGCTCAGCAACGACCGACTGATTGCGAGCCTGGCCCACGACCTCGATGCCGGCACGCTGGTGCCCACGGTGGACAGCGGCCTGGTGAAGGCACTGGCCACGCGCAACGCGATCGAGGCCGTGCAGGCCGCGCTGGAGCTGACCAGCAACCACGGCCTGGCGCGCAAGAACCCGCTGGAGCGGCACCTGCGCGATGTGCTGTGTGGCCGCGTGCACACGCCGCAGGACGACAGCGCCTACATCGCCGCAGGCCGCCGGGCGCTGGCGGTGTGATGCGCTGGCCTGCTTGTACTGACCTTGCTTCTCACCATTTTTTTGACCCCTGAAACCTGCCACACCATGACCCTTCAACGACGTCATTTCAACCGCCTGCTGACCACTTCGGTAGCCGCCAGTTCGTTCCTCTCCCCGGTGCTCACGCACGCCCAATCCGCATCGCGCGTGCTGCTACGAGCGGGTGACCAGAAGGGCGGGTTGCAAGCGTTGCTCGACGCGGCGGGCGAACTCAAGAACCTGGCTTACGACATCAAGTGGAGCGAGTTCCCAGCCGCCGCACCGCTGGCCGAGGCGCTCAACGCCAATGCGGTGGACTTTGGCCCCATCGGCGATGCGCCGCTACTGTTCACCCTCGCGGCCGGTAGCCGGGTGAAAGCGTTCGCGGCCAGCCGGTCCGACGCCTATGGCACGGCTGTGTTGGTGGCGCCCAATTCGCCGCTCAAGACGGCTGCCGACCTCAAGGGCAAGAGCATTGCGACCAACCGGGGCTCCATCGGCCACTTCGTCACGCTCAAGGTGCTGGAGTCGGCGGGGCTCAAGGCCGACGATGTGCAGTTGCGTTTCATCCCCCCGCCGGACGCCAAGCTGGCGCTCACGCAAGGTTCGGTGGACGCCTGGGCCACGTGGGAGCCCTACACCGCGCTGGCCGAAACCAGCGGCCACGCGCGCGTGCTGGTCAGCGGGCGGGGGCTGTGGTCGGGCCTGAGCTTTCTGGCTGCCACCGATGCGGCCCTGGCCGAAAAGCGCGCCGTGCTGCAAGACTTCAAGGAGCGCGTGGCGCGCGCGCAGGTCTGGTCGTACCAGAACGCCAAGCCTTTTGGCCAGTCGCTGGCCCGCATCATCGGCATACCGGCCGACGCGGCGCAACTGCAATTCGAGCGCCGGGCCACACGCTGGCAAGACATCGACGCGCAGGTGCTGGCCGACCAGCAAAAGACGGCCGACTTTTACCTGGCGGCAGGGCTCATCAAACAGCGGCTGGATGTGCGGGGCACGTTCGACACCAGCTTCAACGTGGGCAAGGCCTGATCGCAGCCTTGCTGCTTTGACTCCCTATCAGCGTGCCTTGGCTAAGGCCCTTGGTGGGCCTGTGGCGCGGGCCGATGGCTGAAAGCCATCCTCACCTGTTCACGCAGAGCCTGGCAAAGCGCAGGCCCCAACGCCGCCTGCTCAACGAAGGGTGCAAGGCATAGATCGAGCAGCGGCCCAGACCTTCAACCAACGGGGTGCTTGGCGCACTGTGCGAGCAACCTTGCGCGCGCCGCACCACAATCGGGTCATATGACCTCTTCTTCGACGATGCTGCGGCTGATCAGCCTGGCGGCCTTTTGCAGCATGGCGTCCATGCGCGTGTGCGACCCGATGCTGGTGGCACTGTCCCTTGAATACCAAATCACCACCGGCGACGCCTCGGCCGTGATTGCCGCGTTTGCCGTGGCCTATGGCGTGCTGCAACTCGTGTATGGCCCGCTGGGCGACCGGGTGGGCAAGGTGCGCGTGATCATTGGCGCCACGGCGGCCTGCGCAGGGTTCAGTGCCATGACGGCGCTGGCGCCCAGCTTCACGGTGCTGGTGGTTGCGCGGGCGGCCATGGGGGCGGCTGCGGCGGGGATCATTCCGCTGTCGATGGCGTGGATTGGCGACGAGGTGGCGTATGAGCAGCGGCAGGAGACACTGGCGCGCCTGATGGTGGCCACCGTCACCGGGATGATGGCGGGCCAGTGGTTTGGCGGCTTTGCCACCGAAACCCTGGGTTGGCGCGCGGCGCTGGGCACCCTGGCGCTGGCCTTCTTGACGGCAGCCACCTTGCTTTTGCGCCATGCGCGCGCCAGCGGCGCGCTGGCTCGCAAGGCGGCGCCTGGCGCGCCCGCGTTTTCGCTGGCCAACTACCTGGCGGGCACCATGGCCTTGCTGCGCATTGCGCGCGTGCGCTGGGTGCTGACGGTGGTGGCCATCGAAGGCGCGCTGGCCTTTGGCA
>JBCNOJ010000370.1:0-5133 GCA_039593925.1 Acidovorax sp. | reverse complement strand
TTTTCACCGACGAAGTGCGGCTGCGGGTTCACGGCGTCGCCCTGGTAAAAGCCTGGGAAACGCTCGAACTGGCGCTGGGCGTCAGCGGCGTCCACGCCTTCGCGGAGCACGGCGCTCGAAAAGCCCGTGCGCTGCATCTGCACCAGCTGGTCGATCAGCACGTCGCCCGTGGCGCGGATGTCGCCTGTGAAGCCACGGCGGCGGCGCAGCAGGAAAGCCTGGCTGAACGCACGGCCATCGGTGAAGTTGGGGAAGTGCAGGTCCACGCGGTCAACGCCTTCGAGCGGCAGTTGCAGGGCATCGGCATCGTTGGCCAGGGCCACCACGCGGGTGTCGCCTTCGGCGGGCGGCTGGTGGTCTTGGGAGGCAAGGATTTTCATGGTGTCGTCTGTCAATGCAGTGGGCGTGGCTCAGGCGGTGGCCAGCGCTTCGGGGGCAGGGTGGCGTGCCGACTTGGCGGCTTCCTTGAACGGGTCCAGGCCTGCGCGGCGCACGGTGTTCTGGAAGGTCTCGCCGCTCTCGCGCAGGTCGCGGTAGGTGCTGAGCACGGCCTCGATCACGTCCGGCACTTCGGCGGCCGAGAACGAGGGGCCAATCACCTTGCCTGCAACGGCGGCGCCCGAAAGGTCCGAGCCATCGGAGCCGCCCAGCGTCACCTGGTACCACTCCTTGCCATCCTTGTCCACGCCCAGGATGCCGATGTGGCCGCTGTGGTGGTGGCCGCAGCTGTTGATGCAGCCGCTGATGTGCAGGTCGATCTCGCCGATGTCGTCGAGCTCGTCCAGGTCTTGATAGCGCTGGGTGATGGCCTCGGCAATCGGCAGCGAGCGGGCGTTGGCCAGCGCGCAGAAGTCGCCGCCGGGGCAGGCGATCATGTCGGTGAGCAGCTGCACGTTGGCGCTGGCCAGGCCCAGGGCCTTGGCTTCCTGCCACAGGTCGAACAGGCGGCTGGCATGCACCCAGGGCAGCAGCACGTTCTGGTCGTGGGTCACGCGGGCTTCGCCGGCGGAGTATTTGTCCACCAGGGCCGCCAGCGCGTCGAGCTGGTCGGCCGTGGCATCGCCGGGCGACTGGCCGGGGCGCTTGAACGACAGCGTCACGGCACGCAGCTGCGGATTCTGGTGCGCGTGCACGTTGCGCTGCAGCCAGCGGCCGAACATCACGTGCTCTGCGGCCTGGGCGTCCAGCTGTGCTTGCAGTGCGGCAGGAGCCACATCGGCAATGTCGTCGAGCTGGGGCGCCACGAAGCAGGCGGCCACGCGGTCGAACTCAGCCTGCGGGATGGTGTGCGGGCCACCGTCGATCTCCAGGATCTGGCGGTATTCCTCTTCCACATCGTCGATGTACTGCTGGCCTTCGGCCTTGACCAGGATCTTGATGCGGGCCTTGTACTTGTTGTCGCGGCGGCCGTGCTCGTTGTACACGCGCACAATGGCCTCGATGTAATTCATGATCTGGTTCCAGGGCAGGAACTCGCGGATCACCGTGCCGATCACGGGCGTGCGGCCCATGCCCCCGCCCACAAACACCTTGAAGCCGATCTCGCCCGCGTCGTTCTTGACGAGGTGCAGCCCCACGTCGTGCCAGCCGGTGGCGGCGCGGTCATCCTTGGCGCCGCTGATGGCGATCTTGAACTTGCGCGGCAAAAACGCGAACTCGGGGTGCAGCGTGGACCACTGGCGGATCAGTTCCGCATACGGGCGCGGGTCCACGATTTCATCCACGGCCACGCCAGCCAGCGCGTCGGTGGTGGTGTTGCGGATGCAGTTGCCGCTGGTCTGGATGCCGTGCATGTCCACCGTGGCCAGCAGGTCCATCACGTCGGCGCTTTTGGACAGCGGAATCCAGTTGAACTGCACGTTGGTGCGCGTGGTGAAGTGCGCGCAGTGCGTGGGCAGGAAGGTGGTGCCCAGCTTGCCCTGGCCTTCCATGGCAGCCTTGAAGACGGCGGCCTCGGGTTCGTCGTACTCGCGGGCGATCTTCGCCAGCACGCGGATCTGGCGGCTGGCGATTTCGCCGTAGGGCACGGCCACGCGCAGCATGGGTGCATAGCGCTGCACATACCAGCCGTTTTGCAGGCGCAATGGTCGGAAGTCGTCTTCGGGCAGCTTGCCGGTCTGCCAGCGGGTGAGCTGGTCGCGGAACTGGTCCGCGCGCTGCCGGACGAACTGTTTGTCGAATTCTGTGTATTGGTACATCGTGGAGCGGGAACGGGGTGCGTTCCTAGATCAGAATCAATTTGAAGCCTGCCCAGGCCAGCAAGACGGACAGGGCGGAGCGAATCAGGCGCTCAGGCGTGCGGGTGACCAGGCGTGAACCCAGCCAGATGCCTGGCAGCGAACCAGCCAGCAATTGTGCAAGCAAAGACCAGTCCACCGAACCGAGCGAGGCGTGTCCCAGCCCGGCGACGAGGGTCAATGGCACGGCATAGGCGATGTCGGCACCGATCACGCGGGGCAGCGGCAGCAGGGGGTAGACAAGTAGCAGCACCGTGACGCCGATGGCGCCCGCGCCGACCGAAGTGAAGGTGACCAGCGTGCCAATGACCGCGCCCAGTAGCACCGGCAGGCTCCAATGGCGGGGGCGGGTGGCGTCACCAGAGTGGGTTTTGCGGGCAGCGGCCTCGGCCGCCTGGCGCTGGGCAGAGAACGCAATGGCCTTGTAGAGGGTAGCGGCGGCCGTGAGCAGCAGGGCAAAGCCCAGCGTGGTCGTCATGAGGCTTTGCGCCGTGCCGCTGGCCGGGCCCAACACCTTGAGCGCCCACAGCGCCAGCAGTGCGGCAGGAATGCTGCCTGCGCACAACTGGCCCACCACCTTCCAAGGCACCAGGCGCTGGCGGGCCAGGCTCACCGTGCCGCCCATTTTGGTGAAGGCTGCGAACAGCAGGTCGGTGCCCACGGCCATGTGGGGTTTCACACCAAAAAAGAAGATCAGGATCGGCGTCATCAGCGAGCCACCGCCTACGCCCGTCAGGCCAACGATCAGCCCGACAGCAAAGCCCGCGAATACAAACGCCAATTCATGCATGGCGGCGAATGTAGAGGGGCTTCTTATGGATGCAAACTATTGTTTTGCTCTGCCAATATGCTTATTTGTTTATAAGCAAGGGTTGGTGCGGGCTGGCGGGCAAACGGGTTCTGACCACCCGCTGGGCCAAGGGGTTACTGCAGGCGTTCGGTGCCCAGTGCCTTGGCCAGCCGCGCATCCAGCGGCAGCGGCTCGCCCTGCAGTCGGGCGGCCAGCAGTTCGCCGCACAAAAGCGCCAGCGTCAGCCCGCGCGCGCCCATGGCCGTGCTGGCCCACAGGCCCGGCAGCTGGGCTGCATCCACCGGGCCCACGATGGGCAGGCGGTCGGGGGCGGTGCAACGTACTGCGGCCCAGGTGCGCAGTGCCGGGGGCTCGCTAGGGGCAGGCAAAGGCGCCGGGGCGTTCAGCGCCTGGGCGAAGAGGGGCTCCAACTGCGGAGCGATGCCGGGCAGCAGGCCCTGCAGCTTGGCCCAGTTGTTGGCGTGGGCTGCTTGGATGTCGGCATCGCTGGGCGGCAGCGCCTGTACATCGCGCTCGAACGTGGAGCCCATCACCCAGCCTTGTTCGCCGTCGGCCTGATCGCCCAGCGGAAAGCGGGGCACCAAATTGCCATTGCCGTTGGCCGGAAACGGAATCCATGGCCGCAGCGGCGTTGCAGCATCGGCATGTGTACCGCACGACACCTGCCCGCGCACCGGCTGCAGGGGCCAGCGGTGGTTCAGCAGGGCCAGGCTGCCTGCGCCTGCGGCAATGACCACGGTGGGCGCCTCGGCCAGCACCTGGCCAAGGGCATCGAGTGCCTGCCAGGTGGCGGTGGGCGTTTCCACACGCCGCAACTGGGCCACCGCGCAATGCCCCCGCCATTGAATGCCGGGTTGGCTCAGCAAGGCCTTGGCCAGGCGCGCCGGGCGCACCCAGCCCGCCTGGTGGTGCCAGCAGGCGGTCGCGTCAGGCGGCAACTGGGCGGCGGCCAGGGCGGCGGGGAGCGCGGGCTCGCTCCAGGCGGCGCCCGGCCCTTGGGTCCAATCGGGCGAGAGGCCGGGGCTACCGTCGGTGCGGTGCTCCAGCACGCCGCAGTGCGCCCAGTCCGCCCCCTCGTTCAGCAGCCAGCGGGCCTGCTCCAGCGTGGTGCGGATGCCGCTGCGCGACAGGCGCGACAGCACGCTGTCGTCGGGCGACACATGGGGGGCGAACACACCGGCAGGCAGCGCCGATGCGCCTGCGGCGGGCTCGGGAGCCTGGTCCAGCACCGTGACCTGCCAGCCGCGCCGGGCCAGGCTGGCTGCGGTGGCCGCGCCCGCAATGCCGCCACCAATCACGATGCAGGGGCCGGGCGGGGAGGGCTTGGGTGTGGCGGCGGACTGGCGAGGCGTGCGCGGCTCCCAGTGCGGGTTGAAGGTGGCATGCAGGTTGTCGCGCTTGGGCGGTACGCCGGGCACACGGGTCACTTCAAAGCCACATTGCGCCAAGGCATCGCGAACGGTGCGCGCGATAGTCCAGGTGGCCAGGCGGGTGCCGCGCCAGCAGCAACGCGCCACGGCCTTCAGGGTGTGCAGGTCCCAGCTTTCGGGGTTGCGCTGGGGGCTGAAGCCGTCGAGGTAGATGGAATCCACCACCAGGTTCTGCTGGCGCAGCATGGCCTGGGTGTCGCCCACATACAGGGTGAGCAGCACGCGGCCTTCCTCAAAACGCAGCCTGTGCACGCCCGGCAGCAGGCCCCACCATTGCTGGTGCAGTGCTTCGGCCAGCGGCGCCAGCTCGGGGTGGACCGAGGTGGCGCGCAGCAGGTCGGCCGCGCTCACTGGCCAAGCTTCGGTCGATACGAAGTGCAGCAGCGTAGGGCGCTCTGGGTCGGCCCGCCACGCGGCCCAGGTCACCAGAAAGTTCAGGCCAAAGCCAAAACCGGTCTCCAGAATGCGCCATTGCGACTGCCTGGCCCAGGCCTCGGGCAGGCCACAGCCGTGCAGAAACACGCGGCGGGCCTGGATGAGGCCGCCGTTTTCACTGTGGTAGCGGTCGCCGAAGCGGGGACTGTAGGGGGTGCCGTCTGGCAACCATTCGACGGGTTCGGTCATGGGAACGGCAAAAGGCCGGCGTGGCGCCGGC
>JBCNOJ010000037.1:0-18133 GCA_039593925.1 Acidovorax sp. | reverse complement strand
TTGTTCAGGCACACCGACGATGACCTACACCACCCTCATCTCCGCCCCCCAGCTCCAAGCCCTCACTGCCAGCGGCACACCGCTCATGGTGTTCGACTGCAGTTTTGAACTCATGCAGCCCGCTGCAGGCGTGCAGCAATATGCGCAGGCACACATTCCCGGCGCGGTGTACGCCAACCTGGACACCGACCTGAGCGCCAAACACGGCGCTCCAGGCGCTGGCGGCACCTTGACGGCGCAAGAGGCCGACCAGCCCGCATCGGGCGGACGCCACCCGCTCCCAAGTCGCGAGCGGTTTGCGATGTGGCTGTCCAGCGTGGGCTTTGCCAACAACATGCAGGCTGTGGTGTACGACCGTCAAGGCGCCAACTATTGCGGGCGCCTGTGGTGGATGCTCAAGTGGGCGGGCCACGATGCAGTGGCTGTGCTCGATGGCGGCCTTCAAGCCTGGCAGGCGGCTGGCGGCGCGGTGAACAGCGGCGAAGAACCCGCGCACTTCCAATCCAATTTCGAGCTCAAAGCCCCGCTGCGCCGACTGGCCACCGTCGGTGACGTGCTCGCCAATCTGCAGCAGCCGGGCCAAACCGTGATCGACGCACGCGCTTGCGCGCGCTATCGCGGCGAAGTGGAGCCGCTTGACCCTGTGGCCGGCCATATCCCCGGTGCGCTCAACCGCCCTTTCGCCGAGAACGTGGGTGCGGACGGCCGCTTCAAGCCCGCTGAAGTGCTGCGCACCGAGTTCAACGCCCTGCTGGCGGGCCGCGACCCGGCCACCGTGGTCCACCAGTGCGGCAGCGGCGTGAGTGCCGTACCCAACTTGCTGGCCATGGAAGTGGCAGGCCTCGGGCCCACGGCGCTGTTTGCCGGCAGCTGGAGCGAATGGTGCAGCGACCCCGCCCGGCCCGTGGAAAAAGGCTAAAAAACCCCAACACCGGCAGCGTGGATGGCGAAAGGCCAAAAAAGATGGTTTTGAGGGTGCTATCAAAACCATGAGCAAAAAAGCGCACATTGCGCCCGGCGCCACAGCAACCGCGCGCCTCGAAAATGCCGGTCGGCGCCTGATGGGCTTGTAGGGCAAATTCCTACATCGCGCACCGCAGAACCAGACACGCTGCGCAGCCAAACCCCGACTTAATTTCTGATTGGGGCGGTTTCACAATCCAATTCAACGGATCACGCAACACCTGCAAACGGCAGGCAACGCAAGGCCCGGAACTGGAAAAAAGGAAGCTGCCATGACCAACGAACAACTCCTCGCTGAAATCCGCGAAGCCAACCTCACCTACCTGATGTTGGCCCAAACCCTGATTCGCCAGGACAAGGCGGAAGCCGTGTTCCGCCTTGGCATGAACGAAGAGTCAGCCGACATCCTGGCCTCGCTGTCTGCAGCCCAGGTGATGAAGCTGGCCTCCCGCAACACGCTGCTGTGCAGCTTCCGTGTGGACGACAACCTGGTGTGGAGCTTGCTCACCAACCATTCGGCCAAGAAGGTGGGCAACGATGCCACCAACACCCTGCACGCCAACATCCTGATGGCCAGCCGCGTGTCGGAAGTGCTCTGAACCTGCACCGCCCTCATCCCCCTACTGCCGAAAGTCCGCCATGTCCACCACCGCCAAAGCCCCCGTCAAGAGCGTTCTGAACGAGTCCAAGCAGATCGAACGTGCTGCCATGCTGATCCAGATGGGTGCGCGCATGCAGGTGCTGGAGTCGGAAACCACACTGTCTTACGAGCGCCTGATCCGCTTGTACAAAGAGATCGCGGGCAAGTCGCCCTCCAAGGGCCAGTTGCCTTTCTCCACCGACTGGTTCCTGACTTGGCAAGAGAACATTCACAGCTCGCTGTTCCTGAACATTTACGAGTACCTGTCCAAGGGCGTGGACCTGGATTCGGTGGAACTGCTGACCAAAGCCTACCGCCTGTACAACGAGCAGGTGGCCACAGCCGAGATCGAGCCGCTGTTGTCTTTCACCCGCGCCTGGCGCCTCGTGAAGTTCGTGGACGCCGGCATGCTCACGCGCACCAAGTGCAGCCAGTGCAGCGGTCAGTTCGTGACCGAGCTGTACGAGAACCGCCACTTCACTTGCGGCCTGTGCAACCCGCCCGCCCGCGCTGGCAAGAGCAAGTCGGCTGGGGCCTTGATGTTGCACTGACCCACAATCGGGCGGGGGCTCATGGAATTTCAAGCCAAATCGGGCTCTAGCGCTTTATACATAAGCGCTACCAGCTATCATTTTTGATACATAAATTTCGATCAAAGGGACCGTGAAGCGGTCCCTTTGCTTTTTTTGCTGGGCGCTGCCGCCTACCGGCCTGCCAGCAGGGCGCGCACGTTGTCGTCCATGGGCACCGCATAGTTGTGGGCGGCCACCACCACGTTGCCCTCGGGCTTCACAAGCTTGATGCTCACGTAGAGCACGGTGGCGGAAGCCGCGTAGGTGCCCACCACCACAGCTTGCGCGTCGTGTGAACGGCTGAGCTCGCGCAGTTCACGCGACAGCAGCAGCTCGCCCTGCCCCCGCTCGATCAAGACGCTCTCGCGCATCTTGAGCTCGGTCACTGGCAGGCCACGCTGCACCAAGCGGCCCGCAATCTGCTCGGAAAAAATCCGCCCTAGCCGCGACGATTCGCCCAGCCGGTCCACGTTGACCAGCGTGGCCACCAGCACTGCATGATCGCGGTCCAGCGGCGCGTTTTGCAGGAGCATGTCTGCAGCATGGTGGTTGGCGTGGATGACGGAGGTGCGCGGTGCAGCGCCCCCACCACCCCCGGAGCTTTCGCCGTAGTAATACTGCGAAGCACATCCCGCCAGGAGCAGCGTGGCCACTGTCACCGTGGCGGTGGCCAGCGAGGCCAGGGCGTGGCGGCGCGTCACCATGGGCTCACCACCCGCCAGGTCTTGATGGCAGCGGGCTGCGGGCCGGGCAAGCGCGGCTCGGGGGCCAGGTACAACAGGGCGTCGTCGTGCGCCAGCGAATACACGTCCGACGTGCCAGCCAGATACCGACCGCCGCTTTCCAGCGAGGCCGTCACCAGCACCTCGGACCGCGCGGGCACACCCGGTTGGGGGTACACCACAGGGGTTTCCGGCTCTGCAGGTGCGCGGCGGATCCGTGCAGGCGCGGGGTCCGCACCGACGGCTGCCATCGCGGGGGGGGTTGCCCCCGGCGAAATGGCCGCCACTGCCGCGCCGAACGCGCTGCCCGGCGCCACCACCACGTCGCGATCGGCAGCGGCGCGGCTCGGCGCCTGCGCATCTGCCGCATAGGCGCCTGGAGGAGCACTTGTGCTGGCCTGCGGACTGAAAGAATTTGCCCCGTGAAAATGAACACCGTCGCGCGCCACGCTGACGCCCGCAGCCAGCGGCACCCAGTGCAGCACGCTCGATTGCGGCTGCAGGTGTTGCACCACCTGTGCCTCAACCACCAGGTGCACAGCTGTAGCGGGCTCGGTGGACACCGTCACGCCCAAGTCGGCCAGCCGCGCCATCAGCAGTTTGCGAAAGCCATGGTTGAACCTTGTGTCGGCCTTGGAGGCCACATAAATCGGATGCTCGCCCGCAGGCCAGTCGCGCGTCTTGTCTGCAATGCGGCTGGCCATGTCTTGCGCGAGCACGTCCCAGTGGTGCAAGGCGCGCAGGGTCTTCTGGGACGACGGCGCATGGCGGCCATCCTCCGGCACGTCCAGCCCCGCGCAGCCGGCGCTGATGAGCGCCAGGCCCAACAAGGGCGCCGCGGCGGCACGCCAGCGGGCACTGCCCACACGGCCGGGGCAACGGGGTGCTACATGATCAGATTGCATGGGCCACATGCTATGCCCCGGGGGCTCGGGCTATTGGCTGAAGAGGGCCGGGTTTGGGGTGCACTTCGGGCGCACCGCCGCTCGCCACGGGCAGGCCGCCTACAGAATAACCCCACGGTGTGCCGCACAATCCGCGCATGACCGCGCCGCCGCCCGAACCCGCCGCCACCTCCCTGCCCCCTGCTGCGGCAGCGCCGCCTGAGGGCAACGCCCCTACAGCAGCCGCCCGAGCCGCCGCCGCGGTGAACAATGCAGAAGCAACGGAAACCACGTTGGCTGCCACCGGCTCCCCCGATCTCAACGCGGCGCCCGCAGCAGATGCACCCGCCGAAGCCCCCATCGCCAGCCCTTCGCCTTTTGGCGGCCCGCTCATGCTGCACATGCCGGTGGATGTGCGCAACCTCTCGTTGGCGCTGCTGGCCCTGTTTGCCAGCGTGGCGCTGTTGCACTGGGCAAGCGCGGTGTTCATTCCCATCATGGTCAGCCTTCTGCTGACCACCGCCTTGCGCCCTGCGGTGGAGGCGCTGTGGCGCTGCCATGTGCCGCGCTGGCTGGGCGCGGGTGTTCTGCTGATCGCCATCGTGTCGGGGCTGGCAGCCTCTGCCTGGTCACTCAGCGACGGCGCGGCACAACTGGTGGACTCGCTGCCAGTGGCAGCCAAAAAGGTGCGCGACAGCATCAACGCGCGCGCCAAAGGCAGCAGCCCGCTGGACACGGTGCAAAAAGCCGCCGCGCAGATCGAGCAAGCCGCCAACGAAAACGCGGCAGCAACGCCCTCCCGCCGTGGCGTGCAGCGCGTGATTGTGGAACGACCTCCGTTCAACATCCGCGACTACCTGTGGAGCGGCACCATGGGCCTCATGTCGGCGCTGGGCCAGATGACCGTGGTGGTGTTCCTCACCTACTTCGCACTCGCTTCGGGCAATCTGTTTCGCAACAAGCTGCTGCGCATTGCAGGCACCAGCCTGGAACGCCGCAAGGTGACCATCCATGTGCTGGAAGACATCACGGGCAACATCCAGCGCTACTTGCTGGTCCAGGTGTTTACCAGTGTGCTGGTGGGCGTGGCTACCGGCATCGCCTATTGGGCGCTCGGCCTGCAGAACGCGGCTGTGTGGGGCGTGGCCGCGGGCGTGCTCAACCTCGCACCGTACATCGGCTCGGCCTTGGTCACCGGTGCCTCGGCGCTGGTGGCGTTCCTGCAGTTCGGCACCATCGACATGGCGCTGACAGTAGGCGGCGCGTCGTTGGTGATACACACCCTCATCGGCAACCTGTTGACACCGTGGCTCACGAGCCGCACCAGCCGCATGAGCCCCGTGGCGGTGTTCGTGAGCGTGCTGGCATGGGGCTGGTTGTGGGGGCTGTGGGGCCTGCTGCTGGGTATCCCGGTGATGATGGCCGTGAAAGCCGTGTGCGATAGGGTGGAAGACCTGAAGGCCGTGGGCGAGCTGCTGGGCGACTGAGCCACAGGCGCGCCAGCGCATAGGACCACTCCGCCGGTCGGCGGAAGCCAAGGCGTCAGCCAAAGCTGCGGCCATCCGCAGCCCCAGCGCCTTTTGGAATCGCCCATGCGCGCGGCGATTATTCCAAATACCAGAACAGTTAGTTTGCGACTGGGTAGTTTTTCTTTGGACAACACCGGCGTACAGTTCATCCCATCGATGAGCCGAACCCGCAATGCGACTCACCGAACCGGTTCAGGAATGGTTTTTGACCCGGCTTTTTTGAGACGCTTTTTTTCTTCAAAGGATTTCCATCATGAACAAGACTGCCCGTTTTCTTTCCATCGCTGCCGTGGCTGCTTTCTCTGCTTTTGGCGCACACGCTGACGAAGCCGATGGCTCGCAATTCGCCCTGCAGTTCGACACGAACCGCACCCGTGCCGAAGTGACCGCCGAAGCCGTCGTTGAAGCCCGCACCCACAGCATGGAACCCGCAGGTTCGCGCGTGGTGACCTACCAATCGACCGCTGACCGCGCCGCTGTGCGCGCCCAGGCTGCCGAAGCTGTGCGCACCGGCCAGATCCCCCACGGCGAATTCAGCGCGATGTAAAGCGTTGATCGGCTGACCGCTGTTCAGCGAACAGCCGACCGCAGTTGCGGGACTTCCCATGGTGGCGGCACCAAGCGCGGTGCGAGGGCTGCTGCCATGGGAGGTGTTTTGAAACATCCGCGGCTGTGCCATCACATGAGAAGGGCTCCCATGGGGAGCCCTTTTTGCCTTTTTGTTTTGGTGCAATAGCTCGGAGTGACTGAGAACCCTGAACGGGGGCGCTCCATCTGCAAGCCATAGACACGAACCCGGCTACATTTCGGCCAGAGGTGCCCTTGCCTTCTTCCAGCCGGTTTAGCCCCCGGCAGGCGCCCAATCCACAGCAGCAAAGGTGTTGATTTGCCATGAGCCTTGTGACCGACCTTCTCTCCGGCATCGCCGAATTCGCCGCAGACGTTTTCGTCTTCAGGCGCGAGCGCGAAAAGCATGGCGTCGGCAGGCGCAGCGTGGGCGACGATGCGGCCGTCGTCGCACGCTTCGACTTCGTCACGATGCTCTGGATCGCGCTGGTGAGCACGGGTGTGGCATTGGTGCTGATCTTCGCCGTGGGCCTGCCAGCCGCCTGGGGGCTGGGCAGCGGCATTGCGCTGGGCGTGGTGTGGGCGTGCTGGCGCTATGCGCAACTGGTGCGCGAGTAACACCCACCCACAGCAAATCGGTCTCGATCAGCCGGTGTTGCGCAACCCCGCGGCAATTCCATTGATGGAGATGTGAATCCCCGTCTGCACCCGCTCGTCGCCCTGCCCTGCACGCCAGCGGCGCACCAGCTCGACCTGCAGGTGGTGCAGCGGGTCGATGTAGGGGAATCGGTGCTTGATGGAGCGCGCCAGTGCCGCGTTGTGCGTCAAACGCTGTTTTTCGCCAGTGATGCGCGTGAGCGCATCGGCCGTACGCTGCCACTCGGCCTCAATGGCGGTAAACACCTTCTTGCGCAGCCGAGCGTCGGTCACCAACTCGCTGTAGCGCGAAGCCAGGGCCAGGTCGCTCTTGGCCAGCACCATGTCCATGTTGGACAGCAGGGTGCGGAAAAACGGCCACTGGCGGTACATCTTCTGCAGCAGGGCGAGCTGGCTCTTGGGGTCCTTGCCGTCGGTGTTCACAAAGGCATCTACCGCAGAGCCAAAGCCATACCACCCTGGCAACGTGAGGCGGCACTGGCCCCAGCTGAAGCCCCAGGGAATGGCGCGCAGGTCCTCAATCTTCTGGCTGGCCTTGCGTGATGCAGGGCGCGAGCCGATGTTCAGCTCCGCGATCTCGCGGATCGGTGTGGAGTTGAAGAAGTAGTCGGTGAAGCCAGGTGTTTCGTACACCAGCGCGCGGTAGCTGCCCATGCTGGCCAGCGAGAGCTGCGCGGCGGCGTCGAGGAACGCCTTGGTCGCAGGCTTGGTAGGCTGCAGCAGGGTGGCTTCGAGCGTGGCGGCGACGAGCGTTTCCAGATTGCGGCGGCCGATCTCGGGGTTGGCGTACTTTGACGCGATCACCTCACCCTGCTCCGTCAGGCGAATCTGGCCGCGCACGGTGCCGGGTGGCTGCGCCAGGATGGCCTGGTAGCTGGGGCCGCCGCCCCGGCCCACCGTGCCGCCCCGGCCGTGGAACATGCGCAACTGGATGCCGTGGCTGGTGGCGAGTTCGTCGAAGAGTTCGACGAGGGCGATCTCGGCGCGGTACAGCTCCCAGTTGCTGGTGAAAATGCCGCCATCTTTGTTGCTGTCGCTGTAGCCCAGCATGATGTCCTGCTCGCCACCGCTGCGCTGTACCAACGCAGCCACGCCTGGCAGCGCATAGAAGTCACGCATGATGGGCGCGGCATTGCGCAGGTCTTCAATGGTCTCGAACAGCGGCACCACGATCAGGTCGTTGCGCGCATCGCCGTCCAGTGTGCCGCGCATCAGGCCCACTTCCTTTTGCAGCAGCAGCACTTCCAGCAGGTCGCTCACCGTTTCGGTGTGGCTGATGATGTAGTGGCGAATGGCCTGGTGGCCGTAACGCTGGCGCATGACCAGCGCGGCTTCGAAGATCGCCAGCTCACCCCGGGCATGGTCCGAGTAGCTGGCGCCCACCACGCGAAGCGGCCGCGCGTCGTTGAGCAGGCGCAGCAGCAGGGTGCGCTTTTCGGCTTCATCCAGCGCTGAATACGAGACCTCGATACGCGCCTTGGCCAGCAGCTCGGCGACGACCTCCTCATGCTTGTCTGAGCTTTGGCGCAAGTCCACGGTGGCCAGGTGAAAGCCGAACACCTCCACCGCGCGGATCAGCGGGTGCAGCCGCTCTGCAGCCAGGGCCTGGCCATGGTGCGACTTGAGCGACGCATGGATGACGCGCAGGTCGGCCAGAAAGGCTTCAGCGCTCACATAGGGGTTCTGGGGTGCAACGGCATGGCGGGCTGCCTCGCCACCAGTCAGATCCTTGAGCGTGGCGGCCAGGCGGGCATAAACGCCCGTGAGCGCGCGGCGGTAGGGTTCGTCCACACGGTGCTGGTTGGTGTCGGGCGAACGCTGCGCCAGCGCTTCCATTTCGGCCGACACCTGCACCAGGCGTGCCGACAGCGACAACTCGCCGCCCAGATAGTGCACCTCGGTCAGGTAGTGGCGCAGGGCCACTTCGGCCTGGCGGCTCAGGGCGTACTGCAGGGTTTGTGCTGTCACGTTGGGGTTGCCATCGCGGTCGCCGCCAATCCACTGGCCCATGCGCAAGAAGCTGTGCACAGGATATTGGCCGAGTTCGCTTTCCAGGTCGGCGTAGATCTTGGGAATCTCGCGCAAAAAGGTGGCTTCGTAGTACGACAGCGCGTTCTCGATCTCATCGGCCACAGTGAGCTTGCTGTAGCGCAACAGGCGCGTTTGCCACAGCTGGGCCACGCGGGCGCGCAACTGGGCCTCGTTGGCGGCCAGCTCGCGGGGCGTCAGCGCGTCCTTGGCGGTGTTGTAGAGCTGCGCGCGCACCTGGATGTCGTCGCGGGTGGCCAGCAGCTGGGCGATGTCGCGCTCCGCATCCAAAATGCTTTTACGCTGCACTTCGGTGGGGTGGGCGGTGAGCACCGGCGCCACGTAACTGCCGGCCAGGGTCTGCGAAATCGTCTTGGGCGCGATGCCCGCCCAGCGCAGGCGCGACAGGGCCACTTCGATGCTGCCTTCCTGCGTGTCGCCCGCGCGCTCGTGCACGGCACGGCGGCGAATGTGGTGGCGGTCTTCGGCCAGGTTGGCCAGGTGGCTGAAGTAAGTGAAGGCGCGGATCACGCTCACCGTCTGGTCGCCCGACAAGGATTTGAGCAGCTTCTTCAGAGCGCGATCCGCCTCCTGGTCGGCATCGCGGCGGAAAGCCACCGAGAGCTTGCGCACCTGCTCCACCAGCTCGTATGCAGCCACGCCCTCCTGTTCGCGGATCACATCGCCCAGAATGCGGCCAAGCAGGCGGATGTCTTCGATGAGGGGCTGGTCCTTGTCGGATCGTTTCATAGTGCTTGAGTCTCCGGAGGTGATGAGTTGCACGGCGCCCCGCGCCCCTTGTCCCTCCGGCGCGCACCAGCCCCAGTGCGGGCGCATGCTAGCATCGCCCGCCCCTGAATGATTACAAACAGGTTACGAACTTGAGCACCCCCCAAAGCCCTCTGTCGATCGTCATTGCAACCCGCGAAAGCCGCCTGGCACTGTGGCAGGCCGAGCACGTGAAAGCGTTGCTGCAGGCGCGGGGCCACACTGTGGAGCTGCTGGGCATGACCACCAAGGGCGACCAGATCCTGGACCGCTCGCTCAGCAAGGTGGGCGGCAAGGGCCTGTTTGTGAAAGAGCTGGAGGTGGCGCTCGAAGAAGGCCGTGCGCACATCGCTGTGCACTCGCTCAAGGACGTACCCATGGAGCTGCCCGAGGGCTTTGCACTGGCCTGTGTGATGGAGCGCGAAGACCCGCGCGATGCGTTTGTCTCCCCCCGCTACGAAAATCTGGATGCTCTGCCAAAGGGGGCCGTGGTGGGTACCTCGAGCCTGCGCCGGCAAGTGCTGTTGCAAGCGCTGCGGCCGGACCTGAAGATCGAACCCCTGCGCGGCAACCTCGACACCCGCCTGCGCAAGCTGGATGAAGGCCAATACGACGCCATCGTGCTCGCAGCCGCGGGCCTCAAGCGCCTGGGGCTGGAGGCCCGCATCCGCACAACGTTCGAACCCACAACAATGCTGCCCGCCGCAGGCCAAGGGGCATTGGGTATTGAAGTGCGCAGTGATCGGCAAGACCTGATTGACGCGCTGGCCCCACTGGCCCACCAGCCCACCTGGCTGACCGTGGCCGCCGAGCGCGCCGTGAGCCGTGCCATGGGCGGCAGTTGTTCGATGCCGCTGGCAGCCCACGGAACCTTCACGAACGGTGTGTTGCAACTGGATGCAGCCTGGGGCGACCCCGAAGGCCAGGTGCCCCTGGTCCAGGCCGAAGCCAGCGCGCCCGTCACCACGCTGGCACAGGCAGAAGCACTGGGTGATGCCATCGCCCAGCGCCTGCGCGCAGGCGGCGCACGCGGTGCAGACCCCGCCGCCACGGTGGCCTAGGCACAGGAATGCCATGCGCCGAGTGATCGTCACGCGGCCCGCCCGCGAGGCGGCGCACTGGGTGCAGCAGTTGCAGGCCCGCGGCATTCAGGCCTTGGCCCTGCCCCTCATCGCCATCGGCCCTGCCACCGCGCCGGGCGCCCAGCAGGCCTTGCAACGGGCCCGGGCGCAGTGGGCCCAATACCGTGCGCTGATGTTTGTCAGTGGCAATGCTGCCTCCTACTTTTTTGAACAAAATGGGGGCCTAGCGCTTGATGGACAAGCGCCTACAGCTATCACAACAAGAGCATGGGCGCCTGGCCCCGGAACGGCTCGCGCGCTGGAGCAAGCGGGTGTGCCCCCGCGCTGCATCGACGGGCCCGCAGCCGATGCAGCCCAGTTCGATTCAGAAGCACTCTGGCAACAGGTGTCGGGACAGATTGGACCCGGAGACCGTGTGTTGATTGTTCGCGGCCGCTCAGACGGCATGCACGACAGCGGCGCTGGCTCCGGCAGGGACTGGCTGGCCCGGCAGATCGTGGCTGCCGGTGGGCACGTGGATTTTGTGGTGGCCTATGAACGCGGCGCGCCGCATTTCAACGCGACAGAGGTGGCGTTGGCGCAACAGGCCGCGCACGACGGTTCGGTCTGGCTGTTGAGCAGCTCGGAGGCCGTGGCCCACCTCGCGCAGGCCTTGCCCACGGTGGATTGGCGCGGTGCGCTCGCGCTGGCCACCCACCCGCGCATCGCCCAGGCAGCGCAGGCTGCGGGCTTTGGCCGCGTGTGGGAATGCCGTCCTGCGCTGGCCGACGTGGTGGCCTCGATAGAATCGGCCGCATGAGTTCCGTGCCCCCCAACGACCCGTTCCTTGCAGCCACTGCAGCACCGGCGCCCGCCCCCTCCGCAGTGCCGCAAGCCGCGCCGGTGGCGGCATCCGTGCCTGCATCGGGGCGCGGTGGCGTGGTCACCGTGCTGTTGGCGGCCGTGGCCGTCACGGCACTGGTCAGCACCGGTTTGCTGTGGCAAAAGCTCAGCGCCATTCAGGAGCAACTGGCCCGCCAGTCGGCCGACTCGGGCGCGCTGTCCATCGAGGCGCGCACCATGGCCCGCCAGGCCGAAGAGCAAGTGCGCGAAACCGCGGCACGCCTTTCGGTGACCGAAGCGCGCGTGAGCGAAGTGGCCCTGCAGCGCAGCCAGCTTGAAGAACTGATGCAAAGCCTGTCGCGCTCACGCGATGAAAACCTGGTGGTGGACATAGAGTCCTCCATTCGCCTGGCCCAGCAGCAAGCCCAGCTCACGGGCAGCCTGGAGCCTTTGGTGGGTGCCCTCAAAAGTGCGGATCAGCGCATCAGCCGTGCGGCCCAGCCCCGCCTGGCTCCCGTGCAGCGCGCCATTGGCCGCGACCTGGACCGGCTGACCCGCACCGCTGTGGCCGACACGGCCGGCCTGCTGGCCCGACTGGATGAACTGGTGCGCCAAGTGGACGACCTGCCCGTGCTGAACGCCGTGGCCCAAGCCGCTGCCACCCGCCGCATGGCCGGTGCGGCACCCGCAGCACAAAACAGCGCGAGCGCCACCCCTCAGGCCGACATCGCCTGGTGGCAGGCAGCCCTGCAGCGCAGTTGGGAAGTGGTGCGCGATGAAGCCCGCACCCTGGTCCGGGTAAGCCGCGTTGACCAGCCCGAGGCCATTTTGCTGGCGCCCGAGCAGACGTTCTTCCTGCGCGAAAACCTCAAGCTCAAGCTGCTCAACGCACGCCTGGGCGTGCTGGCCCGCCAGTACGAATCGGCCCGCGCCGACCTGGCTTCCGCAGCGGCAGCCCTGAACAAGTATTTCGACCCCGCCGCGCGCCGCACGCAGAACGCGGCCAGCACCCTGCAGGCCGCGCAGGCCAGCATGAAGGCCGCCGAGATGCCGCGGCTGGATGAAACCCTGTCCGCGCTGGCCACCGCAGCGGCGGGCCGCTGACCGCATGCGCGCCGCTCTCTGGCTCCTGGCGTTGTTTGGCGTGGCCGTGGCGGCCGCACTGTTTGCGGGCAACAACCAGGGCACCGTCACCCTGTACTGGCCGCCTTACCGCATCGATCTGTCGCTCAACATGGTGGTGCTGCTGCTCGTGGGCGGCTTTGTCACCGTGTATGCCGCTCTGCGCGCACTGGCGGCCCTGCTGGAGCTTCCGCACCAGGCCCGCCGCTGGCGCGTGCAGCAAAAAGAGCGTGCCATGCACGCCTCGCTGCTGGACGCGCTGACCCACATGCTGGGCGGGCGCTTCATCCGCTCTCGCAAGGCCGCCGTGGCGGCCCTGGCCCAGGAGAACGCGCTGGCTGCTGCGGGCGAGGCCGTGCCCCACGGCCGCCAGCTGCGCGCCCTGGCCCACATGATCGCCGCAGAGGCGTCGCACGCGCTGCAAGACCGCGCCACGCGCGAAAGCCACCTGAACGACGCGCTGCAGGAGGCGCCCGTGCGCGGCACCGTGAACGAGCAGGAAATGCGCGAGGGCGCCCAGATGCGCGCCGCACGCTGGTCACTGGACGACCGCGACGCCAACGCCGCGCTGGAACGCCTGGCCGCTCTACCCCAAGGGGCTGCCCGCCGCACCCTCGCTCTGCGCATCAAGCTCAAGGCCACCCGGCTGGCCCGGCAGACGCAGGAGGCGCTGGACACCGCACGCCTGCTGGGCAAACACCGTGCGTTCTCCCCGACTGCCGCTCAAAGCATCGTGCGTGGCCTGGCCACCGAGCTCATCAACAGCGCCCACGACATTGCCCAATTGCAGCAGATCTGGCTGTCGCTGGAACCCGCCGAACGCAACATGCCTGAACTGGCCATCCACGCTGCGCAGCGCCTGGCGACCTTGGGCGGGGAAGCCTCGCAGGTGCGCTCCTGGCTGCTGCCCGTGTGGGACCGCATGGTGGACCTGCCCGATGCGCTGGCGGAACACCATGCGCTGCGCCTGGTGCGCGCGCTGGAGGCGGGTCTGGACGCCGTGGATGCTCCATGGCTGGCCCGCATTGAGGCCGCGCAGCAAGCCAATCCCCGCGACCCGCGCCTGCAATACCTTGCGGGCATGGCTTGCCTCAAACGCCAGCTGTGGGGTAAAGCGCAGCAGTTGCTGACCCAGGCTGCGCACCAGATGGCCGACGCCTCGCTGCGTGCCAGCGCATGGCGGCATTTGGCAGAGCTGGCCGAACAGCGCGGCGACGAGGCCGCCGCCGCCGAGGCCTGGAAAAAAGCCGCACTGGGCCGCTGAAAGTCCATCCGCATTCAGGGGCACTCCGCACAGTGCTGGTGACGCTCTTGCTCCACCTGGCTACCCATTTCACGCCAATGGCAGCGGCATAAAAGCTGGCACGCGAAAAAACTTCCAACGTTGGGGAACTTTGATCGCTAAAGGCCTATCGATTCAATTTTTTTGAATTGAAGCGTCAATCTGCCTGAAGCCCGGCAGCCACGGCCCTTCCTACACTGCGCTTCATCCGGATTTGCCCGATCCCCTGTTGCCTGATTTGATGACTGCCTTTGCTGCCCCGACATCCAGTACACCCCGCCGCTACACCCGCACAGCCATGCTCATGCACTGGGTTCTGGGCCTCGCGCTCATTGGCCTGTTTGGCGTGGGTCTGTACATGACGGGGCTGCCGTTTTCACCGCAGCGCCTCAAGCTCTACAACTGGCACAAATGGGCCGGCGTGACGCTGCTGGCCCTGTCGGTACTGCGCCTGCTGTGGCGGCTAACACACCGCCCGCCCGCCTTGCCTGCGGACATCCAAAAAGCCATGCCGCGCTGGCAAGTGTTGGCGCACCACGGCACGCACGGTCTGCTCTATGGTCTTTTCTTTGCCGTTCCGCTGATCGGGTGGGCCTACAGCTCTGCCGCAGGCTTTCCTATCGTGTTCCTGGGCCTGTGGCAGCTGCCCGACTTTGTGCCGGTGAGCAAGGAGCTGGCCGAGGCCATCAAGCCCTGGCACCAGATCTCGGCCTTTGCCATGGCAGGCTTGGTGGTGCTGCACGTGGCAGCCGCGCTCAAGCACCATGTGATTGATCGGGACGGCTTGCTCAAGCGGATGCTTCCCGGCGGATGACTCCGCAGCATTGCCAACGACGCCCTCCTCAATGAGATGCATGGGGCGCTCACATTTCAAAGGTTGCGGTCAACGCCCAACGCCGTAGGCAACCGACAAGGCTTTTGTTTTTTGCTTTTTGTTTTTTGTTTTTGAACGGAGTTTTTGCATGAACCTGTCCTTCTCCCTGCCGCGCATTGCGTTGAGCGCCGCCATGGCCCTGGGTGCGCAGGCTGCCCTGGCCCAGCAACAACTGGTACCCGCTCAGAGCGAGGTGCAGTTCACCGCGCGCCAGATGGGCGTTCCGCTCGAAGGGCACTTCAAAAAGTTCGACGCCAAGGTGGCGTTTGACCCCGCCAAGCCCGACACCAGCAAGATTCAGTTCACCGTGGACACAGGCAGCGCCACGCTGGGCTCGCGCGAGACCGATGCCGAGTTGCCCAAGCCCACCTGGTTCAACGTGCCCAAGTTCCCGCAGGCGCAATTCGAGTCCACCACCATCAAGGCGCTGGGGGGCGGCAAGTTCGAAGTGGCGGGCAAGCTCACCATCAAGGGCACGCCACAGAACGTGGTCGTGCCGGTCACGCTGAGCCAAAGCGGCGCCACCACCACGGCCACCGGCACCCTGCCCATCAAGCGCCTGGCGTTCAAGATCGGCGAGAACGAGTGGGCCGACACATCGATGGTGGCCGATGACGTGACCGTGAAGTTCAAGCTCGCACTCACGGGCGTCGGCAAGCTTTGAAGCTGGCAACCGGGCGCAAGCGACGCCTGCTCTCGCGGCCCGCTTGACCGGGCCGCCTCACCCTTTTTTCGTGTTCCTTATTTTCCCTAACCTTTCTGTCTCAGGAGTTTTTCGCATGCGCAAGTCCCTGTTCTCCCTGCTCGCCGTGGCCGCTGCCACCGTCATGACAGCCGGTGCCGCCCAGGCCGCCAACTACGCCATCGACCCAACGCACACTTTCGTGACGTTCGAGATCGGCCATTTCGGCGCCACCACGAACCGCGCACGCTTCGACAAGAAGCAAGGCACGGTGGAGTTTGACCGCGCGGCCAAGACCGGCAAAGTGGACATCAGCATCGACACCACGTCGGTGAACTCGGGCACCCCGGCCTTTGATAAGCACCTGCAAAGCCCTGACCTCTTCGACGCCGCCAAGCACCCCACCAGCAAGTTCGTGTCCGACAAGTTCAGCTTCAACGGCGACAAGGTCAGCGAAGTGACCGGCCAGCTCACGCTGCTGGGCAAGACCGCCCCCGTCACACTGAAGGCCACGCAGTTCAACTGCTATGACAGCCCGATGCTCAAGCGCGAAGTATGTGGCGGCGACTTCGAAACGACCATTGACCGCACCCAGTGGGGCATGAACTACGGCGTGGAATGGGGCTTCCCCAAGAACGTGCGCCTGGTGGTGCAGATCGAAGCCGTGAAGCAGTAACAGCATCCACCAGCTCGTCCTCCGGCCGCACCTTAGGGTGCGCCGTTGGACCGAAGGCCACCCCTGCGGCTACGCGGGGGTGGCTTTTTTTTGACCAAGTGCGCCGGAAGCGCCGCTGCGCCCCACGCCTATTCAGGCGGCGTCCAGCGACGCATCCAGATCCCACCCACCAGGCTGCCACGCCCACACTAAATCGGGCTCCAATGCGCGCAGGAAGGCGATGTCGTGCGACGCCACCACCCATGCGCCGTTGAACGCGCGCAGCGCGGACTGCAGCACGTCGACGGCATCCGTGTCCAGGTGGTTCGTGGGCTCGTCCAGCAGGAGCATCTGGGCAGGCTCGCCAGACCACAGCGCGCACGCCAGCGCCGCCCGGATGCGCTCGCCGCCGCTGAGCGAGCCGCTGGGGCGCAACACCTTGTCCGCCCCCAGCCCCAATTGCGCCAGGCGGGTGCGCAGCTCTGACGCCGGCAAAGCCGAACCCCGCGCCTGCAGCACCTCCATCACGCTGCGCTCAGGCGGCAGCATGTCGATGTTGTGCTGATCCAGCCAGGCCGCAGGCACACCGCGCGTCACGCCCCGCACCACGCCAGTGGGCGAGAGCTGGCCCGGCACGGCAGAAGCCATCCACCGCAGCAGGCTGCTCTTGCCGCAGCCATTGGGCCCGGTGATCGCGATGCGCACCGGGCCACTCCAGGCACCGCACAGCGCGGGCTGCTCAGGTAGCGCAGATGGCGCATGGGGCACCTGCACCTGGTCGAACACCAGCACCTGCTTGCCTGCGTGCACCACGCTCTGCGGCAAAGCCAGGGCCGCAGAGGCCTGCGCCGGGACCTGCGCCGCCGCCGCGCGCACGGCGTCGTTCAGGCGCTGGCGCTCCTGCTGCTGGCGATCGTGTTCGCGCCCGGCATGCGCCTGCGCGTTGTTCTTCTGGCGGTCCAGCAGGATCGACGCCTGATTGGCTGTGCGCCCCGCCTCGCGGCCGCGTGCGGCGCGGCGCTGCTGGGCGTCATGCTCTTGCTGCAAGGCCCGCAGGCCCCGCTCCCGCGCGGTGCGGGCATGGTCCAGCGCCGCCTGCGCAGCCTGGGCCTCGGCCTGGCGCTGCACCTGGTACAACGACCAGTTGCCGCCATAGCGCCGCAGCCCCGCTGGCGAAAGCTCCAGGATGTGGTCTACGCCGCCCAGCAACTCGCGATCATGGCTGGCCACCAGCGCGGCACCCTGCCAATGTGCGAGCGATGCCATGAGCCAGCGCCGAGCCGGGCGGTCGAGGTGGTTGGTGGGTTCATCCAGCACCAGCAGGTCCGCGCCAGACAAGAAAGCGCCCGCCAGCGCCACGCGCATGCGCTCCCCGCCGCTCAGGCTTGCGGCGTTGCACTCCGGCGGCACATCGCCCAGGCCCAGCGTGTGCAGCGCCTGCTGCCAGCGTGCTGGCAGGTCCCACTGCCCGTCGGCGATGAGCAGATCATCCGGCGTGCCGTGCCCCGCCTCCAGCCGGGCCAGGGCGTCCAGCACGGGGCCCAGCCCCGACAGATCGGCCACAGTGGTGCCGGACGCAGCGGCCACTTCCTGCGCCACGGCATGCACCGCAGCTGTGCCCGTCACGGCGCCACTGGTGGGTATCAGCGCCCGCGCTGCCAGCTGCAGAAACACGCTTTTGCCAGCGCCATTGGCGCCCACCACACCGGTCACGCCCTGGCCCAAAGGTACGTTCAAGGGCTCTGCCCACAAAGCGTTTCCATCCGGGTGCATCCAGCGGACGGCATGGAACTGCAAGACCGATGGGCCAGGTGCGCGCGCCGATTCGCCCGGCGCTGCGGAAACTGGAAGGGAAGTAGAAAACGGAGAAATGGGGTCGGCAGCCGGAGCTGCGGCAGCACTGCGGCTGCGGTGGGCGGATTTGCCCCGAGAAGGTGTCGCCATGCAAAGCACTCCAGCCAAGACATACAACCCCTGGCCCGCAAAAGGGCAAGGGAAACGGCTTGAAGGGGCTTACAGGCGCATGGGAGTCGAGCCTCAGACAGGCTGGCGGGTGGGGGAAGGCGAAATGTACTCCAAATTCGCCCGAAGAAAATTAACTTAAAGTAAACAGATTACGAATAGTAGAATTACCAAACCTCACCAAGGAGACACAACATGAACGCCGTCCTCAAGCCCGACTTGGCCACCCTGCCCGCGCCCGCTGCCGTCCAGCAGTTGCACCACTACGCCTACAAGGCGCGCGACGCCGAGGAAACCCGCCATTTCTATGAAGACATCCTGG
>JBCNOJ010000369.1:0-5214 GCA_039593925.1 Acidovorax sp. | reverse complement strand
GCATGCCGCCACCACCTTGCTGGCGCCCTGCTTGGTCAAGAGGTCCATCATCACCCAGGTCTGCTTGGCGCCGATGGCCAGGTCCATGGCACCGCCCACGGCGGGAATGGCGCCGGGCTCGCCCGTGCTCCAGTTGGCCAGGTCACCCGTGGCCGACACCTGGAAGGCGCCCAGCACGCAGATGTCCAGGTGCCCGCCGCGCATCATCGCGAAGCTGTCGGCGTGGTGGAAATACGCGCCGCCGGGCAGCAGCGTCACGGGCTGCTTGCCGGCGTTGATCAGGTCGTAGTCCTCCAGCCCCGCAGCGGGCGCGGGGCCCATGCCCAGGATGCCGTTTTCGCTTTGCAGGATGACCTCGCGGCCCTCGGGGATGTGGTTGGCCACCAGGGTGGGCTGGCCGATGCCGAGGTTGACGTAGGCACCGTCGTGGATGTCTTGCGCCACGCGTTTCGCCAAGTCTTCTTTACTACGTTTTTGATAGCTGCTCACGCTTTATCCTTATGCGCCAGAGGCCGATTTCATGCAGATTTTTTGAAACCACCCGCCTGCGTGGCCGTGCGCGCGATCTTCACGACATGGGTCACGTAGATGCCTGGGGTCACAATGGCTTCGGGGTCCAGCGCGCCCAGCTCCACCACCTCATGCACCGTGGCAATCGTGGTCTTGGCGGCCGTGGCCATCACGGGGCCAAAGTTGCGCGCCGACATGCGGTAGGTGAGGTTGCCCCAGCGGTCGCCCTTCTCGGCCTTGATCAGGGCCACGTCGCCGTGGATGGGGTACTCGAGCACGTAGTGTTTGCCATTGATCTCGCGCGTTTCCTTGCCCGCAGCCAGTTCGGTGCCATAGGCCGTGGGGCAGAAGAAAGCACCGATGCCCGCGCCCGCAGCGCGCAGGCGTTCGGCCAAGTTGCCCTGGGGCACGAGTTCGAGCTCCAGCTTGCCGCTGCGGTACAGGTCGTCGAACACGTAGCTGTCGACCTGGCGCGGAAAGCTGCAGATGATCTTGCGCACCTGGCCGGCCTTGAGCAGCGCGGCCAGGCCCTGATCGGCATTGCCGGCGTTGTTGTTGACCACCGTGAGGTCGCGCGCACCATGGGCGATAAGGCCGTCGATCAATTCACCGGGAATGCCCGCCGTGCCGAACCCGCCTATCAACACCGTGGCACCATCCTTCACCCCCGCAAGGGCCTGGGCCACCGAGTCCGCCAGTTTGTTGATCATTGCAACGCTTTCCTCATGTGCTGAGCACGACTTGCGCAAACGCAGGCTGCCAAGCCCCGAGGCTGATGGCTGGCATGGCGGTGGGCCGGTAAAGCCCGGGTCTGCAAAAGTCTTGTCTCCATTGAATTGACAATTTGTTCGCTTATAGAACAATTGTTCGCTTAAAGAATTATAGAGGGCATCCTGATGAATCCCGAAACGCTTCCTGCCAAAGACCCCAAACCCAGCGACAGCTATGTGCAGTCGTTCGCGCGGGGGCTGGAGGTGATCCGCTCGTTCAGCGCCGACACCCCTGCACAAACGCTGAGCGAAGTGGCGGCCAGCACAGGGCTGACGCGCGCGGGGGCGCGGCGCATCTTGCTGACGCTGCAGACACTGGGTTACGTGGAAACCGACGGCAAGCTCTTTCGGCTCACGCCCCGCATCCTGGACCTGGGCTTTGCCTACCTGTCGTCGTTGCCCATCTGGAACCTGGCCGAACCGGTGATGGAAGACCTGGTGGAGGAGGTGCGCGAATCCTCGTCGGCCGCCGTGCTGGATGGCCTGGACATCGTCTACGTGCTGCGCGTGCCCACGCACAAGATCATGCGCACCAACCTCGGCGTAGGCTCGCGCCTGCCCGCACCATGGACCTCGATGGGCCGGGTCCTGCTGGCCGGCCTGCCCGACCAGGAGCTGCAAGCGCGCCTGGCCGCGCACCCCATGGAACGCTTCACGGCCCACACCACCACCGACCTGCCCGCCTTGTTGGAGCAGATCCGCCAGGCCCGCAGCCAGGGCTGGTGCCTGGTGAACCAGGAGCTGGAAGAAGGCTTGATTTCGGTGGCTGCCCCGCTCACCAACCGCGCGGGGCACACCGTGGCGGCCCTCAACATCAGCGGCCAGGCCAACCGCACCAGCGCCGCCATGATGCAGGAGACCCTGCTGCCTGCGCTGCTGCGCGCGGCCCGGACCATCTCGCGAATGATGGGCGCGCCGCGCTGACAAGCAGGCTGGCGAAGACAACAAACGCAAGGCCACAAAAAGCCAAGGGCGCAACCCTCAACAGGTTGCGCCCTTGTCCCTTGCAAAGCCGTCCACCAATGGGCCGGCCTTGAATGGGATATTCGCGGGCCTCTCGCGAGGACCAGAGACTCAGGTGCGGCGGAAACCCAGCACCAGCACCACGCCGCCCAACACCATGGCACCCAGGCTCATCCACTGGGGCACGTTCACCGTTTCCTTTTCCTTCACGGTCAACTCCAGCGGGCCCAGCTTGGCCTGCGTGGTGTCTTTGGTAAAGCTGAAGCCACCCGTCAAAAACCCGGCCAGGCCCAGTACCAGCATCAGTACGCCAACAATTCGCAGTGCATTCATGACAATCTCCCAACACCGGGTATCCATGGGGGGCGGCAAAGTGGTCCCGGCTCCCTGTCTCTGCGCACCGCCAATGTAGGGTCGCGCGCGCAGCGCCGGCGTAGGACACGGCCGCTCGCATGCGTAACAAAGCCACGCCAACACGCAGCCCCGCACCGAAAGGGGCTTCCTGGAAGCCGCACAGAGCCTGCCGGGCCCGCGTGCTACCCTCCCGCCCCATGTTCAGCCCTTCCCAAGCCGATGTCCGCCGCTTTTTGTGCGGTGTGCACACCAAGACCCAGAACGGCGCCCCCATGGAGGCCATCGAAACATTGGCCAGCCTGTGGATCGCAGAGCACCCTGAATACCATGCGGACTTGGCCAACGCCGACGCCGCCGTGGCGCGCAACTACGACGAAACGCCGGGGCAGACCAACCCTTTCCTGCATTTGTCGATGCACCTGTCCATCAGCGAGCAGTGCAGCATCGATCAGCCACGCGGCATTCGCCAGGCCGTGGAACTGCTGACCGCGCGGCTCGACTCCCTGCACGATGCGCACCACGCCGCCATGGACTGCCTGGGCGAAATGCTCTGGGAGAGCCAGCGCGCAGGCCGCCCACCGGATGGTGATGCGTACATCGCCTGCGTGCAGCGGCGCGCAACGCGCGATTGAGCGCATCCCGGTGTTTCATGCCCGTGCCGCCGAGCGCATGGCGACCACCACCGCAAGCCCAGACGGGCGGACCCTAAAAACACAAAGGCCCGCATCAGCGGGCCTTTGTGTTTTGAGCCAAAGATTTATCAGCGGAAGCGCGACTGAGGCACCACGTGCAGGTCGCCTTCCACGCTGCCCAGGTAGTTGGCCAGCGCCTTCAGCTCGGCATTCGTGAACTGCTTGGCCACGCCAGCCATGATGGCGTTGCTGCGGCCCAAGGTGTTGTTCTTCTCGACCTTGTACGACTTCAGGGCCACAAACAAGTAGTCAGCGTGTTGGCCTGCGATCTTGGGATACGAAGGATCGATGGGCTTGGCGAAGTTGTCGCCGTGGCAGGAAACGCAGGCACCTTTTTGCAGCAGGGCAGCCACTTGCACGCTGGGCTCACGCTTGGGCTTGGCTGGCAATTCCGCGCCCGTTTTGCCATGCTGTTCGTAGTAGGCCGCCACATCAGCGATGTCTTGCTCGGTGAGGGATTCTGCGACGCCGCGCATGGTGGGGTGCTTGCGCTCGCCCTTTTGGTAAGCGGTCAACGCTGCAGCAATGTACTTGCCGCTTTGGCCCGAGATCATGGGCACCTTGTGCACTTCAGGAAAGCTGGCCTGGTAGCCAACAATGCCGTGGCAGCCAATGCACATGGCAATCTTTTGCTTGCCAGCTTCCACGTCGCCTTTGGCTTCCTGGGCATGGGAGATAGCGGTCACGGAAGCGACAGCCAGGGCAAATAGCGTGGTCAACGTTTTGTTCATTTTGCGCGCACAATCTCGTGGAAGTTCAGCTCTGGGCTCTGATCAACCGCAGATTATAGCCAGCGCCCTGTCAAGCCCATTCATCAACGATCCGGTGTTTTCCCCCATGAAATTCCAAGGCTCCCAGAACTACGTCGCCACCCAGGACCTGATGCTCGCCGTGAATGCGGCCATCACGCTGCAGCGGCCGCTGCTGATCAAGGGCGAGCCCGGCACGGGCAAGACGATGCTGGCCGAGGAAGTGGCACAGGCACTGGATATGCCGCTGCTGCAATGGCACATCAAATCCACCACCAAGGCGCAACAAGGCCTCTACGAATACGACGCGGTGAGCCGCCTGCGCGACAGCCAGCTGAACGACGGCGACAGCGCCGAGCGCGTGAAGAACATCCGCAACTACATCATCCAGGGCGTGCTGTGGCAGGCCTTCACGGCCGACCGCCCAGTGGCCCTCTTGATCGACGAGATTGACAAGGCCGACATCGAATTTCCGAACGACCTGCTGCGCGAGATCGACCGCATGGAGTTCTACTGCTACGAAACGCGCGAACTCATCAAGGCCAAACACCGCCCGCTGGTGTTCATCACCTCCAACAACGAGAAGGAGCTGCCCGACGCCTTTCTGCGCCGCTGCTTCTTTCACTTCATCAAGTTCCCCGAAGCCGACACGATGAAGCAGATCATCAACGTCCACTTCCCCACGCTCAAGAGTGATCTGCTCAGCGTGGCGATGAAGACGTTCTATGACGTGCGCAACCTGCCCGGCCTCAAAAAGAAACCATCGACCAGCGAATTGATCGACTGGCTCAAGCTGCTGGTGGCCGAAGACATTCCGCTCACAGCGCTGCAAAGTGCCGACAACAAGGTAGCCGTGCCGCCGCTGGTGGGTGCGCTGCTCAAGAACGAACAGGACGTGAGCCTGTTTGAAAAGCTGGTCTTCATGAACCAGAGGAACCGCTGAGTGAACAACAACGATCCCCGCCAATTGCTGGCCAGCGGTGCGGCCGATGCCGTGGGCTTTGTGGGCGGCGCGCTGCTGGGTTTCTGGTTGGGGCAGGTTTTGGGATTCGATATTTTTGCGCCCGGCTACGGCGTGACAAGCCTGCTGGGCATCGCACTGGTGGGCCTGGGCGGCGGCTTGGGTCTGCATGTCTCACGCCGCTGGCAGAGCGCTCGCACGCACAAAAAGGGCAG
>JBCNOJ010000368.1:0-5217 GCA_039593925.1 Acidovorax sp. | reverse complement strand
GGCGTGATCTACACCATCGGCCCCTATCTGCTGCCTGAGCTGGTGCGCCAGTCCATCACGCGCACCCCGCAGATGCCGCTGATGCTGCAGGAGAACTTCACCGTCAAGCTGCTGGAGATGCTGCGCGCGGGCGAGATCGACTGCGCCATCCTGGCCGAGCCTTTTCCTGATACCGGGTTGGCCATGGCGCCGCTCTACGACGAGCCTTTCATGGCGGCCGTGCCCAGCACGCACCCACTGGCGGCGCAGCGCTCCGTCACGGCCGCTGAATTGAAGAGTGAAACCATGCTGCTGCTGGGCGCAGGCCATTGCTTTCGCGACCACGTGTTGGAGGTGTGCCCGGAGTTTGCGCGGTTTTCCAGCAATGCCGAGGGCATCCGCAAGTCGTTCGAAGGCTCGTCGCTGGAGACCATCAAGCACATGGTGGCCGCTGGCATGGGCGTGACGCTGGTGCCGCGCCTGTCGGTGCCGCGCGATGCGTTGATCACCGCGTCGCGGCGCCGCAAGAGCGACGAAACGTATATCCGATACCTTCCGATCCACGAGGAAGATGGGAGTCCCCCACCCATGCGCCGCGTGGTGCTGGCCTGGCGCCGCAGCTTCACACGCTACGAGGCCATTGCGGCTTTGCGCAATGCCATCTACGCATGCGAGCTGCCCGGTGTCACGCGCCTGTCTTGAGGCCGCGCGCAGTATTGGAGGCCCGCATTTGCCGTATTTAGTTTTCCCTTCCCGTTTTTTCTTCACCTCAGGAGCATGACCATGGCCAAAGCCTCGAAGACCCCTTCTGTTCCCCGCATCAACATCGGCATCAGCGACAAGGACCGCGCCGCCATCGCGCAAGGCCTGTCGCGCTTGCTGGCCGACACCTACACGCTGTACCTCACCACGCACAACTTCCACTGGAACGTGACAGGCCCCATGTTCAACACGCTGCACACCATGTTCATGGCGCAGTACACCGAGCTGTGGAATGCGGTCGACCCGATTGCAGAGCGCATCCGCTCACTGGGCCATGTGGCGCCTGGTTCGTATGCGGAGTTCGGTAAGCTGGCCACCGTGCCCGACGCGCCCGCCACGCCTCCAAAGGCGCTGGAGATGGTGCGTGTACTGGTGGAAGGTCACGAAGCCGTGGCGCGCACCGCGCGCAGCCTTTTCCCCTTGGCCGACAAGGCCAGCGATGAACCCACCGCCGACCTGCTCACCCAGCGCCTCACGGTGCACGAGCAGACGGCTTGGATGCTGCGCTCGCTGCTGGAAGAGTGACAGTGGCGCACTTTCGATGGCCGTTTGGTCTTGAAAGTGCGTTTTGTCCTACATGGTTCGCATGTGTTTGTAACGATGATTTGGTCTTTGCGGTGGGCGTGAAAGACGTCCGCCTTGCGGCCAGTCCATTCTGTGATGTATGCGAATCCTGTACGTTGAAGACAATCCGGAACTGCGCGAGACCATTGGCCTTCTGATGGAGGGCGATGGTCAGACCGTCACGTCGTGCGCCACGGCCGAAGAGGCTCTGGAGCTGGACGCCGCGCAGAACTTCGATCTGCTGGTTTCCGATGTGAGCCTGCCTGGCCTGTCGGGCACGGATCTGGCGCGCAAACTTCTTGCGGAAGACCCCCTGCGGTGGGTCGTCCTGTGCTCCGGCTACGAGCTGGGTGGTTATCCCGGCGCATGGGGCCCCAACGTGCGCACCCTGCTCAAGCCCTTTGAGCTGGAAGAGTTGGAGAGCTTGCTGGGCTCCATCCGCGAGGCGGTGGACCAGCGCGCTGCCTGAGAAGGCTGACAAGCAATTTTTGGCCTGAGAGCATGCGCTCCACCGGCGTGGTCCCCACGGTACGGTAGACCTGTCACATCCCCGCGTAATTTGCCAACAGCTGCTGCCCAAGCTGCTGCCATGGCGCTTCTGCGCCGCAAGCCGCGTAGGCCCTCGGCGCAACAATCGCCATTTCGTTTGGTCAGCCCGCGGCCCGATCCCCCGGGCCGGGAGACACCCGAGGCAGTTCCACACTGAAGCGGGTAGTACCGTTTTCGGACTGCACGTGGATGCGCCCGTGGTGCGCGCGCACGATCTGGCTGGCAATGAACAGGCCCAGCCCCAGGCCCTGATTGCGGCCCGGAACGCGGTCTTCACGGCCGCGGAAGGGGTCAAACAGGTGGGGCAATAGATCCGGTGCGATGGTGCCGCCGTTCGCTACGGTCACGGTCACGGTGTTTGGCTTGGTGCCGTCCGCGGTCACCAGCACGGGGTGCTCGGGGCAACCGTGGTGGATGGCGTTGCCCACCAGATTGGTCACCACCTGGCAGAGGCGGTCTTCGTCCCACACGCCGTCCAGGTCGCCCTGCACGATGGAAGAGATGGCGCGATCAGGAAAACCGGTCTGAACCTCTTCCAGCGTGCGCTCCACCAGTGCCTGCAGGTGGGTGGGGCGAAGCTGAAGGGGCATGCCACCCGCCTGGCGGATGCGGGTGACGTCCAGCAAGTCTTCGATCATGCGGCCCATGCGCTGGCTGCTGGCCAGCACCCGGTCGGCCATGGTGCTCACCTTTTCGGGGTCGGACTGGCGCTTGAGCACGGTGGCTGCGGCCGTGATGGACATGAGCGGCGTGCGCAGATCATGGCTGAGCACCGCCATGAACATCTCGTTGATGCGCAGGGCCTCCGTGCGCTCTTTCAGTTCTTGCGCCTGTACCTGCTTGCGGCGCTGCAACTCAAAGAACACGCTGGCTTTTGTCACCAGCATGTGCGGGTCGATGGGCTTGTACAGAAAGTCCACCGCACCGCTCTCGTAACCGCGGAACTGCCAGTTCTGCTCCCGCGAGCCTGCCGTCATGAAGATCAGTGGGATATGGCGTGTGCGCTCGCTGCCGCGGATCAGCTCGGCCAACTCGAAGCCGTTCATCTCGGGCATTTGCACGTCCAGCAGTGCCAGGGCCACGTCGGTGTGGGTCAGCAGCAGCTCCAGGGCTTCCTGGCCGGATTGGGCCTTCAGGATCTCCAACCCATCGCGTTGCAGCAGTGCCTCCAGGGCGATCAGGTTTTCCTGAACGTCATCCACAAGCAGGCATTTGATGCGGTCGGTCTGAGGCATGGGCAGAGAAGGAGATGCTACGGCAGATGGTGGGTTGAGGGGCCAAGGTATCACAGCAGGCCCTCCGCGTGCAGGCCCGACAAAAGGTCTGCAATGCCTTGCGGGGGCAGCACGTGGTGTGCGGCAGTGCGCTCGAGTGCCGCCTGGGGCATCGTGGGCACGGGAGCGCTGGTAGGGTCCTGCACCACCACCAACCCGCCGCTGGCGGCAATGGCCTGCATGCCGCGTGCGCCGTCTTCGTTGGCGCCCGACAGCAGGATGCCCAACAGCCGCTCGCCATATTGGTCAGCGGCAGATTCAAACAGCACGTCGATGGACGGGCGCGAAAAATGTTCCAGCGCATCCACCGACAACGCCAAGCGTGGGCCCCGATCCACCAGCAGGTGGTAGTCCGGCGGGGCGAAGTACACCGTGCCCGGCGTGACCGGGTCCTGGTCCTGCGCTTCGCGCATGGGCAATGGGCAGCGCTGACGGAAGATTTCGGCCAGCAGGCTGGGCCGGTCGCGCGGCAGATGCACCACCACCAGCACACCGGCGCGCAAGGTGGTTGGCAGCGCAGGCAGGATGCGGATGAGTGCATCGATGCCACCCGAGGAGCCGCCAACCACGATGGCGTCGTAGTTGCGGGAGCCGCTGTCAGTGGGGCTGGCTGCGTGCAGCATCACGCGCCTGCCTTCTTGCGGTAGATGCGGTCTTCCAGCACGAAGTCATCGAAAGCTTCTGCATGCGCCGAAAACCGCAGCGACTCTTTGGAGCCCAGTCCGAGGAAGCCTCGGTGGCACAGGGAATCGCGAAACAGGCCCAGAGCGCGGTTTTGCAGGTCTCGCTCAAAGTAGATGAGCACGTTGCGGCACGACACGAAGTTCATCTCTGCAAACACACTGTCGGTGGCCAGGCTGTGGTCCGAGAAGACCATGTGCTCGCGCAACGCCTTGTCAAACACCACGCGCCCATAGCGGGCAATGTAGTACTCCGACAGCGAACTGCGTGCACCCGAGCGGCTGTGGTTCTCGGTGAATGCCGCCACCCGCGCCACGTCGAACACGCCGGATTCGGCGGCGCGCAGGGCGTGCGGGTTGATGTCCGTCGCATAGATCAGCGTGCGCTCCAGCAAGCCTTCCTCGTGCAACAGAATCGCCAGCGAATAAACTTCCTCGCCGGCGCTGCAGCCGGCCACCCAGATCTTGAGCGACGGATACGTGCGCAGCAGAGGAATCACCTCGTTGCGCAAGGCCTTGAAGTAGCTGGGGTCGCGGAACATGTCGCTCACCTGCACGGTGAGGTATTCGAGCAGCGCCGGAAACACCGCGGGCTCGTGCAGCACCTTGTCTTGGAGCTGTGACAGGGTCTTGCAGTCAAAGTGCAGCAAGGCTGTGCCGAGCCGCCGCTTGAGCGACGCTTGTGCGTAGCCCCGAAAGTCGTAGTGGTAGCGGTGGTAGATGGCATCGATCAGCAATTGCTGCTCGATGTCGGCGGTGCGGGCTTTGCGGTGGGGCATGGCGGGCGTTGCGGGGGCGGCTTTCGGTCAAGCTACTTGGGCATCCAAACCCGCACCAGGGACAGGAGCTTTTCCACATCCAACGGCTTGGCGATGTAGTCATTGGCTCCGGCAGCCAGGCATTTTTCCTGGTCGTCCTTCATGGCCTTGGCAGTGAGCGCAATGATGGGCAGGCGGCGCCATTCTGGCTGGCTGCGAATGGCGCGCATGGCGGTGTAGCCATCCATCTCCGGCATCATGATGTCCATCAGCACCAGGTCCACGGGTTGTCCGTCGGGGTTGCCAGCCCGGGCCAGCATGTCCAGCGCCTCGCGGCCATTGCGCGCAATCTCCACACGGATGCCCGTGGGCTCCAGGATGCTGGAGAGCGCGAACACATTGCGCACATCGTCTTCCACCACCAGTACGGTGCGGCCTTCCAGCACGGATTCGCGGCTGCGTGCCACCTGCAGCATCTTGCGGTGCTCGGCCGACAGCTCCGACTCCACCTGGTGCAGGAACAGCGTGACCTCGTCCAGCAGCCGTTCGGGCGAGCGGGCGTCCTTGAGGATGATGGACTTGGAAAAACGGCGCAGCTGCATTTCTTCGTCGCGCGAGAGCGCCCGCCCGGTGTAGACGATCACGGGCGGG
>JBCNOJ010000367.1:0-5225 GCA_039593925.1 Acidovorax sp. | reverse complement strand
TTTCGGAATCGCCATCCGAGAATGCGATCAGGTGTCACAAGCGGGCTTGGCGGATGCGCTCTGCGACGAAAGAAGACAAGGGTGCGTCGCTGCTGGCTGAGGGGCCGAGCGCCAACGGCAGCCCGGCTTTCTCATACAAGGTCTCGATGCGCTGCACGGGAGACTAGGCTGGAAGGGGCGTAAACCACAGGCTTGGTTTTAGGCTATCCCTTTTGGCCGCACGGTCAGACATCGTCTTCGGCATCAACGTCTTCATACGCTTCGCGCACCCACGGGTGCGCGGGTGATTCACGGGAAGCGAGCCAGCCAGAAGGCAAATCGGCGAGTTGAAAGAGTGATGGGTCGCGTTCCATCATGCAGCCGAGGCATACGAGCTTTGCATCTTCATAGGCATTGGTAGTGCCGCACAAAAATTGCCACTCACCATCGTGATCGTGATAGATCTCAAGAATCGGGAGAGAGCCATCAAGCACGTGCTTCGTCGTGAACGAAGCCGTGTTTATCGGCACATCAAACGGCCATTCCGATTCTGAGAAATTGTGCGTATGGCTCATCTGGTTCAAATACCGCAATGATCGACTCAACAAACTATAGCTCGGCATGGGGCTCGGACCGGGCACTGTGAGAGCGTGTTTGGACAAGGTATCGGGTAGTGCTCCACCACGCGCAAGATGCCGCTGTCTCTGCGTGCATGTTTGCCAGTAGGCGCTGCCGAACAATCAGGTGGGCAGGTGGTTTGCCATTCACGCGCTGCGGCCCCTTTGCCCCGCCACTTCCCGCACCAACTCCCACGCCGTCTGCGCCAGTGGCGACAGCGCGCGGTGGCGGCGGTGGGCCAGCACGATGTCGCGGTCCACGCGGGGCACCAGCGGGCGCACGGCCAGGCGGGCCAGGCCTTCGGGGGGCAGGGCCAGGGTGGGGATGACGGAGATGCCCAGGCCGGCATCCAGCATGCGGAAGATGGTGGTGGGATGGCCCACCTCGTGTGCCACGGGGCCTGCGATGCCGTGTTCTGCCAGAGCCCTGTCGATGAGGCGGCGGCTGCCGGAGTCGTGGTCCAGCAGCACCAGCGGCTCACCCTGCAGGTCGGCCCAGCGCGCATTGCGTTTGCGGGCCAGTCGGTGCGTGGGCGGGCAGGCGAGGCAGAAGGGTTCCGTCAGGATGGTTTCGCAGTGCAGCGCGTCGCGTTCGCTGGGGTCGATCACCACGCCAAAGTCCACTTCGCCAGACAGCACGCTGGTCAGCACGGCGCTTTGAATGCGGTCCAGCATCAACAGCTCCAGCCCAGGGTGGGTGGCCTGGCAGTGGGCAATGCAGTCCGGCATGAGGTTGGCCGACAGCGTGGGGCTGCTGGCCACGCGCACGCGGCCGCGCCGGGCGGTGGCCATGCCCTGCACGTCCAGCAGCGTGTTGTCCAGCTCTTCCAGCACCCGCGGCAGGCGGGCGGCCAGGCGCTGGCCGGCGTCGGTCAGGGCGACCTCGCGCGTGGTGCGGTTGAACAGCTGCAGGCCGAGTTGCCCCTCCAACTCGGTGATGCAGCGGCTCACGGCGGGCTGTGTGAGGCCAATGGCGTCGCCGGTGCGGCTGAAGTTGCGGGTGGCCGCCACCGACTGAAAAACGTGCAGCTGGCGCAGGGTGACATTCATGCAGTGGAATCATAAATCCATCAGAGAAATCCATTTCTCTTTGGAATGCAGAGCGGCTCCAATAGCGCCTTGATCCACTTTTGCCTCGGCGCACCATGGCCCGCTCGCGTTTTCTTCCGGACAACTTCACCCTGGCGTTGCTGAGCACCGTGGCCCTGGCCAGCCTGCTGCCCGCCGCCGGGCCCGTGGCGCGAGCGCTGGAGGGGTTGACCGTGGCTGCCATTGCGCTGCTGTTCTTTCTGCACGGTGCCAAGCTCTCGCGCGATGCGATCGTGGCGGGGCTGTCGCACTGGCGGCTGCACCTGGTGGTGGTGGGCACCACGTTTGTGCTGTTCCCGCTGCTGGGCTGGGCGCTCAAGCCCGTGCTGCTGCCGATCGTCACACCGGCCATTTACACGGGTGTGCTGTACCTGTGCGTGCTGCCTGCCACGGTGCAGTCGGCGATTGCCTTCACGGCCATGGCGCGCGGCAACATGCCGGCGGCCATCTGCAGCGCGTCGGCCTCCACCTTGCTGGGCATCGTGATCACGCCGCTGCTGGTGGGCCTGCTGCTGCCCGAGGCGCAGGGGGGCGCATCGGCCGCGCAGCAGCATCCCGACACGCTTGCCAGCATTGGCCGCATCACGCTGCAGCTGATGGTGCCTTTTGTGGCCGGGCATTTGCTGCGGCCCTGGGTGGGCGGCTTTGTGCAGCGGCGCGCAGCGGTGCTGCGGTTTGTGGACCAGGGCTCCATCCTGCTGGTGGTCTACACCGCGTTCAGCGCGGCGGTGGTGCAGGGGCTGTGGCGCGAACTGCCTCTGACCGCACTTCTGGGCCTGGTGGCCGTGTGTGCGGTGATTCTTGCGCTGGCGCTGGTCAGCACCACGTGGGCAGCGCGGCGCATGGGTTTCTCCACGGAGGATGAGATCACCATCGTTTTTTGCGGCTCCAAGAAGAGCCTGGCCAGCGGCGTGCCCATGGCCAAGGTGCTGTTCGCCTCGCACGCGGTGGGGGCCATCCTGCTGCCCATCATGGTCTTCCACCAGATGCAGCTGATGGTGTGCGCGGTGCTCGCTCAGCGGTACGCGCGGCGCGGGGTGGCGGAGACGAACCTGTAGCGCCGCGTTGGCCGCCGGTGTCGCGCATGCGAGCTCGCACCAAGATCGGAGCTGGGGCCGACACCGGGTGCGAGGCGCCGGTTTCCGCGGTGCTGGGTCGCCTGCGGATCAGGTGGTTTGCTACTTTAAGGATAGCTGCTAGCGCTTATCCAGTAAGCGCTAGAGGCCAAAAAGCCTCAGAAAAGAGATCTCAGGCTTGCTCGTTCAGTGCGCGCAGGCGGCTGGGTGCCAGGGCGCCAGCCGATTCGAGGATCGGGTAGGCCACCGAGCACAGCAGCGAGTTGATGCGCTTGAGTTCGCTGATCAAATCGATGTGCAGTGAGCTGGTCTCGATGCTCTGCACTGTGTTGTCCGACAGGCGTGCCAAGTGGGTGGCCGAATAGGCGTGCTCCAGGTCGCGGAAGCGCGCCTTTTCTTCGAGCAGCTTTTGCGCGTCGCGCACGCTGCCGTTGAGGAACACGCTCATCGCCAGCCGCAGGTTGTCGATCAGGCGCGCGTGCAGCTCGTTGATCTCTTCCATGCCCGCCTCGGAGAACTGGCGGCCCTTCTTGATCTTCTTGTCTTCGATGTCGATCAGCACGCGTTCGATGATGTCGCCGATCTGCTCCATGTTGATGGTGAAGCTGATGATGTCGGCCCAGCGCCGGCCTTCGCGTTCGTCCAGCGCCTCGCGCGAGATTTTCGTCATGTAGTACTTGATGGCCGAGTACAGGCCGTCCACCTCGTCGTCGAGCTTGCGCAGGTCTTCGGCCAGCTTGAGGTCATCGGTGCGGATCACCTGATGCAGCCCCAGCAGCATGGATTCGACCACGTCGGCCTGGTGCAGCGCCTCCCGCGCGGCGCACGAGATGGCCAGCGATGGCGTGGCAAGGGCCGAAGGGTCCAGGTGTTGCGGGCGCGTGCCTGCGGTGGGTTGGGTGCCTTCGGCTGGCAGCAGGCGCTGCACCGTGCGCGCCACGGTGCCGGTCAGGCCGATGCAGATGATGCCCACCACCAGGTTGAACGCCAGGTGGAACAGCACCACCAGCGTGGCCGTGTCGGGCACGTATGGCCGCACATGCTGCAGCCACAGCCCGGTAAGCGGCGTCATGATGACCACGCCGATGATCTTGAAGAACAGGTTACCCAGCGGCACCTGGCGCGTCTGAACATTGGCCTTGAGGGTGGTCAGCACCGCGAGCACGCCGCTGCCCAGGTTGGCGCCCAGCACCAGGCCCAGCGCCACATCGGGCGGAATGCCGCCAGAGCCGGCCAGTGCGGCCGTCAGCAGCACGGTGGCCAGGCTGGAATAGGCCACGATGGCCAGCACTGCACCCGTGAAAATTTCCAGCAGCACATCGCTGGTGAGGGCCCCCAGCAGTGTGCGCACGGTGGGCGACTGCGTGAGCACGGTGGTGGATTCTGTGATGAGCCGCAGGGCCAGCAGCATCAGCCCCAGGCCGATCAGCACCCGCCCCACGCGGCCGACGGCCGTGTCTTTGCGCGAGATGAACAGCACCACCCCCACAAAGATGAACAGCGGCGAAAGCCACGACAGGTCCATGGAGAACACCACCGCCATCACGCTGGTGCCCACATCCGCGCCCAGCATCACCGCCAACGCAGCAGGCAGGCCGACCAAGCCCTGGCCCACGAAGGACGACACGATGAGCGCGGTGGCCGTGCTGGACTGCACCACCGCCGTCACCCCGACGCCCGAGAGCACGGCCGTGAACCGGCTGCTGACGCTGCGCGCAATCAACTGCCGCAAGTTGGCCCCAAAAACACGCAGGATGCCGGTGCGCACCAGGTGGGTGCCCCAGATCAGCAGCGCCACAGCTGCCAACAGATTCAGGAGATGCTTCATGAAAACCCGTGCTTATTCTTTTTGTGCTGACTCCAAAGAGCATGCGCCATACCCCGCGCTGGCGCAAGCAATCATGCTGGCGCCCGTGCAGGGAGGCGGATTCCTTCATTTTTGTGCCCGTAGGCGACGGCGCACGAGGTGGCGGGACCTGGCAGCGCGGCTTCCGGGGTGTAGAGCGCACCGAAAAAATCGGTGGCACCCGGATCATTTGTCACAAAACTGACACATAAGCATACTCCTGATTGGAGCGCGAAGATAGTGGTGACCCTGCTGCCACAGGGTTCGGAAACGGCCGAGGCGCCTTCTGCGAACGCCTGTTGACGCCCCCGTGGCAGGGTGTGGGTCAGTCAATGAGCTGGCCGCCGTCGTGAAACGGGTAGGGCCCAGGGTACTGGCCGCTGGCCGCAGTGTGGCTCACCAGCCGCCCGCCCACCGGCAGGGCATGCAGGCCGAAGCCTGGCGGCTCCAGCATCCACGCCGACGCGGCGTCGGGTGCCAGATCCAGCCGCACCTGGTGGGCCGGGGAGGGAATGGTGGCAGCGATGGTGCCGCCAAACCGCACCTGGATGGGTCGGTGCAGGTGGCCGCAAATCACGCGCTCCACCTGCGGGTGGCGCGACACGATGGCTTCGAGTT
>JBCNOJ010000366.1:0-5280 GCA_039593925.1 Acidovorax sp. | reverse complement strand
AGCGCCAGTTGCGCGGCGTGGCGCGCAGTGCCCGGAAGCCGATTGCCAGCGCCAATGGACGCGCCACCCGCACCGGTGTATGGGCTGCCGAAGTAGGCGTCGAGGTAGGTGTAGCTGGCGCGGGGCGACCATGCTCCCAGCGTGGCGCGCCATGCCAACTCCAGGCCACGCCGCTGTACGTTGTCCACGTTCTGGAACACCGAGCGGCCATTGACCGTGGCAATGGGCACGATCTCGCCGCGGCTGCGCGTATCGAACCACGCCAAGTCCACTTCATGCGTGCCGTCGCGCCACTTGGCTCCCAGCTCCCATTGGCGGCTTCTCGCGGCTGCCAAGCCGTAGTTGGGCCCGGCGTTGTCGATGCCATAGGCCATTTCGGCCAGGGTGGGGGTCTCGAAGCTACGGCCGACGTTGGCGTACAGGTTGAGTTGGTCGGTCGCACTCCACACCAGCCCCGCTGTGGGACTGGTATGCCGCCAAGTGCGGGCGCCGCTGTCGTCGGGGTTGCTGGGGCTGACGTAGCGGTCGTCAATGCCGACGCGCACCTGGCTGGTTCGCACGCCGGCAATGGCGCGCCAGCGGGGCGTCAGCCACGCATCGACCTGCGCAAAGGCGTCGGCATTGGCTGCACTGTCCTGTTCGTTGCGCCGCAGGGCGCCTGTGCTTCCGGACTCGTTCACAAAACCTTGGCGATGCTCGGAGAGCCGGTGGGCCTCCAGACCGGCAGTGATGGTCAGCGGCAGGCCTGAGGCACGCCGCAGAGATCGCGTCCACGTGGCGCCTGCGCCGTAGTAGTTGCGGTCCAGGTCCACCACGCCGCCGGAACTGTTGGCGGCCTCGCCGCTGAAGCTCAGGTACTGGGTGAGCTGCCGGGTGCCGCCATAGGCGCGTACCTGAACGGCGTCGGTGTCGTTGAGTTGGTGATCCACCACAAGGCCGATCTGGTTCTGGCCCACCGACTTGCGGGTGCCGAAAGCGGTGGTGACGGCAATGGCTTGGCGCGGGCTGGCTAGAAACTGCGCTCGGGTCAGCCCCAACGGGTCCAGAGCCTTCGGTTGGTCGTATAGGTTAAGCAGGCCTGTCACCCGAGTTCGGCTATCAGGCTGTGCCACCACTTTGGCATTGAGGTGTGTACGTCGCGCTGCACTGTGGTCCCGCCAGCCATCGGTTTCAAAATGCGAGACACCCAGCAGCCCGCCAAACTGCTGGTCGCCAAAGTCAAACGACGCTTCTGCCAGGCGCTGGCCGAAAGAACCAAAGCCTAGGCCCGCCTGCGCGCCACCACCGGGGCGCGGGTTGCGCGTGGTCACTTGCACCACACCACCTGCGGCGTTGCCATACAGCTGCGCCAGCGGGCCGCGCAGCACGTCCACCTGGGATGCGGTTTGCAGGTGCGCGGTGGCGGCCTGGCCCTGGCCGTCGGGCATGGAGGCAGGAATGCCGTCCACCAGAACGCGCACACCACGCACCCCGAAGGTCGAGCGAGACCCAAACCCCCGCACGGATATCTGCAAGTCCTGCGCATAGTTGCCCCGGTCGTTGGCCACCACGCCGGCTTGACCGGTCAACAGTTCGGACAGGTGGACCAAAGGAGTTGTGGCGCTGAAGCTGTCCACCGTCAGGCTGCTGTGGCTGGCGGCGCTGTCGAAGCGGTGCTGCGCCTGGGCGCTGTCCATCACTTCGACGGCGGCCAGCGATGGGTCTTTCGCAGTTTGCTGCGCGTGGACTGCGAAGACGGTGGTGGTGGCCAGCATGGCCACCGGGCGGGCCCACTGCCAGTGGGCTTTGGGGCGGGGTTCGGTGCTCACAGCAGCGCGCTACTGTGAACGGGCTGCGCGCCAGATGATGTTGCCCACATCATCCGCCACCAGCAGAGCACCTTTCCCATCGAGCGTTACACCCACGGGCCGGCCATAAGCCTTGCCATCTTTGCTTAAAAAGCCGGTCAAAAACGGCACGGGGGCACCAGAGGGGCGGCCATCCGCAAACGGCACATAGACCACGTTGTAGCCCGTCAGATCCTTGCGGTTCCATGAACCATGCTGGCCGATGAAAGCGCCGCTGGCGTATTCCGCGGGCATGCGGCTATCTGAAAACGCGAGGCCGAGCGGCGCTACGTGGGCGCCCAGGCCGTAGTCGGGTGCAATGGCCTTGGCCACCATGTCGGGGTTAGGCGGCTTCACCCGCGTGTCTACATTCTTGCCCCAGTAGCTCCAGGGCCAGCCGTAAAACGCGCCGTCTTTCACCGACGTGAGGTAATCGGGAACGAGGTCGTTGCCCAGTTCGTCCCGTTCATTCACAACGGTCCAGAGCGCTTTGGTCTGGGGCTCCCAGCCCATGCCGTTTGGGTTGCGCAGCCCGGTTGCAAAAAGTCGCTTGTTGCCGGTGGCCACGTCCACCTCCCAGATGGCGGCACGGCCTTCTTCGGATTCCATGCCGTTGTCGCCGATATTGCTGTTGGAGCCCACGGTCGCGTAGAGCTTGCTGCCGTCGGTGCTGGCGATGATGTTCTTGGTCCAGTGGTGGTTGGCGCCCGCAGGCAGGTCGGTCACCTTGGCGGGGGTGGCGGTGATGGAGGTCTGGCCCGTTTCATACGGCACTTTGACGATGCCGTCCGCATTGGCGATGTACAGCTGGTTGCCCACCAGCGCCATGCCGAACGGCGAGAAAAGGTCCTTCATGAATACCGACCGGGTTTCGGCCACCCCGTCTCCATCGGCGTCGCGCAGCAGGGTGATACGGTTGGCACTGGGGGTGCCAGCGCCCGCCCGCTTCATCACAAAGCCCATCGCTTTGCCGCGCACGCCCTCGGCATGCACGTTTTTGGACCCCTCTGCCGGTGGTGGCTTGTTGGCCTCCGCCACCAGTACATCCCCATTGGGTAGTACGTATACCCAACGTGGGTGATCCAGCCCGCCAGCAAATGCCGTCACCTTGAAGCCCGCGGGCGCCTGAGGCATGGCGCCTTGGGGCCACCCCTCCGCGGGCGCAATGTTGACAGTGGGAATCAGGCCGTCCTTGTCGGGTGGCGGTAGTTGGGGATTGGGCCCAACGCCCGCACCGGCCCCGCTGGCCGCCGATTGCGCAATGGCCACCGTGAACGGTGCAGAAAGTGCGAGGAGAACCAGGCAAGAAGCCCAGCGGGCTCGTGAATGGCAGAGGGGGGGGTGCAATGCGTTCATTGGTGCAGTATGGGCAGCAGATTCGGCGGAGGCTGTAGGCCAAGGCCGCATACCGGCGGGACGGGCGCTACCCCGCTTCTCCGCCGATGTAATCACTGCGCAGCGGACGCATCGCCTGCGGGCGCGCTGCTGCCTCCCGGGGCGCTCGCACTGGGGCTTGGCGCTTGCATCGCTGCCGGTGCACTGCCACCGGCTGGCGCGCCCACACCCTCGCGGCCGGGGGAGACTGGGGTGTCACCCCGCAGGGGCGCAACTGTGTCGTTGGAACCCGATGTGGAAGGCGCCGCCGACGGTGTTGTGGGCGCGGATTGGTCTGTTGGCGCTCCTGCTGAGCTCGGGTTGGTCAGATCCACGTTTCGGCCGGGCCCTGGTGGGCCAGCGAAATTGAAAGCCAGAACGATGGCCAACACCAAGCCAGCACCACACACGGCGTAAATGAAGGCTTTGTTGTTCTCGCGGCCGGAGGTGGGGCGTGGCACATCGGTGGGCAGGGGGCGGCGGTCAGTTTCGGCCATGGTGGTCTCCTTTGCAAAGACTTCACCGTATGCCCCCGTGCCCTTGGCGCAGTGTCAGACAGTGGCTTGAATCGCCGTCGCGTGGTGTGGGGCTGCACTAGCATGGCTTGCCCTGGCTACGGCACCCTGCAGCATGAGGTCCAGGTTTTGCACGGCAGCGCCTGACGCGCCTTTGCCCAGGTTGTCGAACACCGCTGTCAGCAGCACCTGCCCATGCCGCGCGTTGGCGTGCACGCCCAACCGCAGCTGGTTGGTGCCATTGAGCGCCTGTGGGTCGATGCCCTCCATGGCATTCGCCTCGGCGAGCGCCATCACCTCCACATGCGCTTCGCCAGCGTAGTGGTTTGCGAGGCAAGCATGCAAACCCTCGCCGGTAGCGTGGCCTGGCAATTGCCGCAACACCAGCGGAATTGTGAGCACGATGCCTTGGCGAAACGAACCGTAAGCGGGCACAAAGAAGGGCCGATGGGACAAGCCCGCATGCAGCGCGATCTCTGGTGGGTGCTTGTGTTCCAGCGCCAGGCCATACAGCTGGAAAGCAGCGGCCGTGTTTGCACCCGGTCCTTCATACGCCTCCACCCGGGCACGGCCGCCACCGGAATAGCCCGACACGGCATGCACCACCACGGCGTGGTCGTGCGGCAGCAGCCCTGCTTGCACCAATGGGCGCAGCAGCGCGATGGCGCCGGTGGGGTAGCAACCCGGATTGGCCACGCGCTTCGCCGCGGCAATGCGCGCGGGCTGCGTGGCATCCATCTCGGGCAGGCCGTAGACCCACTGTGGATCGGTGCGGTGCGCCGAGCTGGCGTCAATCACACGCACAGCGGGGTTGGTGATGGCGGCCACGGCATCGCGCGCGGGTGCGTCGGGCAGGCACAGCATGGCAATGTCGCAGTCGTTCAGCGCCTCGGCTCGGCGTGCAGGGTTCTTGCGCTCGGCCTCGGGCAAGGTCAGCAACTGCAGATCGGTGCGGTGGCGCAGGCGGCTGTGGATCTGCAGGCCCGTGGTGCCTTGGTCGCCATCCACAAAAACAAGGGGAAGGTGGCTCATGAAAAAAATATTCCTCTAAGTTGGGGGACTGGAGAGTGCTGCTGCAAGGGTGAAAAGGCCATATCTTCACCATCGTCATAAACTATGAAAAGTTGAATTTCACAAACATCAAATTCAGAAATACTGAACAACATGCGCGAACTCAATCTGGATCGGCTGCGCACCCTCGTCGCTATTTGCGACTTGGGCTCTTTTGCCGAGGCGGCCCGGGTGCTGCATTTGGCGCCGCCCACCGTCAGCCTGCACGTGGCCGACCTCGAGGCGCACATTGGCGCGCCATTGCTGGTGCGCAAGCGCGGCGAGGTTCGGGCCTCTGGCGTGGGGGAGGTGCTCGTAGAGCGTGCGAGGCGGTTGCTGGCCGACGCGGACGAAACCCTGGCGGCGGTGCAGCGCCAAGTCCAGGGGCTGGAGGGGCGCGTGCGGCTGGGGGCCTCTACCGGCGCCATTGCGCACCTGTTGCCCCGTGCGCTGGAAGTGCTGGGCCGAGACCACCCGGGCATTGATGTGCAGGTGGCCGTGCTCACTACACAAGA
>JBCNOJ010000365.1:0-5351 GCA_039593925.1 Acidovorax sp. | reverse complement strand
CTTTTGCTGCTCGGCATTGCCAAACGCCATGATCACCGGGGCCACCATCACCGGGCCAAACGGCACGATGCGGGGCGCGCCGGCCAGTGCGCATTCCTCTTCGAACAAATGCTTTTGAACGGCTGTCCAGCCGGGGCCGCCAAACTCTTTGGGCCAGCCAAAGCCCAGCCAGCCCTTTTTGCCCAGGATCTTGGCCCAGCCTTGCATGTCTTCGCGGGTCAGGCGCAGGGCGTTGTGCACCTTGTGCGAAATTTCCTTGGGCAGGTTGGCGTGAACCCAGGCGCGAATCTCTTCGCGAAACGCCTGTTCTTCGGGGGTAAATGCAAGATCCATCGGTTTGTCTCCAAGTGATCCGCATTTGTAGCACGGTCGTTCGTTTTATTCCTGTCCGGGTGGCGACATTGAACTGAACTCAGGGGAAATGCCCAGCTCGGCGCACAGCCGCTGCACGGTGTTGCGCAGGCCCGCAACCTCAGCCTCCAGGGCGTCCACACGGGCCTGCAGTGCGGGCGATGCGCTGGTGCCCGCGCCGCCTGCGGGCGCATGGCTGGCGGTGGTGTCCACCGGCCCGCACAGCAGGTGCGCCCAGCGTTGTTCGCGGGCGCCGGGCGCGCGGGGCAGTTGCACGACCAGCGGGCCGCCTTTTTCGGCGCTGCGCTCCTGCAGCTCGTCCAAAAAGGCTTCGACCGAGGAGATGTCCGCAAACCGGTACCAGCGCTCGGCGTTGATGCGCAGCTCACCCGCCGTCTGCGGGCCGCGCAGCATGAGCAGGCCCAGCAGCACGGCCGACTGCTCGGGCACGCCCACGCCGCGCTGAAAGTTGTGCTCCCAGCGCGTGGTGCGGTTGCCGCTGCTCTCAAACGCCAGTGTCAGCAGCTTGAGCGAATCCAGCGCCTCCTGCGCCTCAGCGTCGTTCAGGTTCATCACAGGGTCGCGGCTGGTTTTCTGGTTGCAGCCGGTGACCAGGCCATTGAGCGACATGGGGTAGCTGTCGGGCACGGTGCGCGCTTTTTCCATCAGGGTGGCAAGCACGCGGGCTTCGTTGGGGGTAAGGGGGCGTGTGGTGGGGTCGAAGGGCACTGGGATAATCCGGGGAAATTTATGAAGAACATCGTCATTCTGATCTCTGGCGGTGGCTCCAACATGGCCACCATCGTCCGCTCAGCCCAGCAAGAGAGCTGGGCACAGCGTTACGGCGCTCGTGTCGCCGCCGTGATCAGCAACAAACCGGACGCCGCTGGGCTTGCTTTTGCACGGGAGCAGGGCATCGCCGCCGAAGTGCTGGACCACAAGGCCTTTGCCAGCCGCGAGGCATTTGATACCGAACTGGCAGCCACCATCGACCGCCACCAGCCTACCCTGGTGGTGTTGGCGGGGTTCATGCGCATCCTGACGCCCGGTTTCGTGTCGCACTACGCGGGGCGGCTCATCAACATCCATCCCTCGCTGTTGCCTGCCTTCACCGGCTTGAATACGCACCAACGCGCCATTGATGCGGGCTGCAAGTTTGCGGGCGTCACGGTGCACCAAGTGACCGCCGAACTGGATGTCGGCCCCATCCTGGACCAGGCGGTGGTGCCGGTGCTGCCCGGCGACACGGCTGCCACGCTGGCGGCACGTGTGCTGACGCAAGAGCACGTGATCTACCCCCGCGCCGTACGCGCGCTGGTGCAAATACTCGATGCTACTGAATAGATAGCTGTCAGCGCTTGATGGATAAGCGCTGGTGCCTTTTTTTGCTTGCAAATAATTCCTGTGCAACCCATGACGCCTGCGCCAGCCATCGCGCTGGCGTCATGTGCGTGGCGTTCCTTCCGGGCATTTTTCAAAACGTGGTCGCCGCACACCGTCGATGACCACTTCTTCCTCGAACATGGCTGCGGGGCGGACCCACAGGCCACGTTGTCCGTACAGCGCGCGGTACAGCGTCATGGGCTCGAGTGTCTCGCTGTGGCGAACGGTATCGATCACCTCGTACAGCATGCCTTTGTAGTGGCGGTATAGGCCGGGTGGTGTGGGGCACAGGGGAGGCAGGTCGTGGTCGGTCATGCGTTGGGAGGATTGACTGGTTAGGATGGCGGCTGAAAAAAATCGACCGAGAGTGAGGGACGCCCGTGGATCAGGCAGATTTTGTGCACCTGGTGCGCATGAGCGAGCATGCCAGTGCCGAAAACAGCCGCGCCTACCGCCGCAGTGTGGCGGCGTTTGCCGCGCTGGGCTATGCGTGGGTGCTGGGCTGTCTGGGCCTGGCCATCGGTATTTTGCTGTGGGTGGTGCCGCAGTTGCTTCAAGGGCGGTTTCGGTTTGTCTCATTGATGCTCCTGGTCAGTGCGGCAGGCCTGCTCTGGGCGAGCCTGCGCGCGCTGTGGGTGCGGTTTGACGCGCCCGATGGTGTAGAGATCACCGCGCTCGAAGCGCCCGAGCTGTTTGAAGCGCTGGAACGCATCCGCCGCAAGATCAAGGGGCCGCCCATTCACACAGTGATGCTGAACGATGCTTTCAACGCCAGCATTGAGCAGGTGCCCCGTTATGGTCTGTTGGGCGGCGCAGTGAACCACCTCACCATCGGCCTGCCGCTGCTGATGGCCCTGGACCGCCCGCGTTTTCTGGCTGTGCTGGCCCACGAATACGGCCACTTGCGGGGCGATCATGGCCGTTTTGCGGCCTGGATCTATCGCACGCGCCTGTCTTGGATGCGCTTGAACCACAGCCTGGCCGACGACCAGGGCCCGGTGGCTGCGGCCACGCAGGCATTCATGCGGTGGTACTTCCCGCGCTTTTCGGCCAAGACCTTTGCGCTGGCGCGGCAGGACGAGTACGAAGCCGATCGCATCGCTGGCAAGCTCTTGGGCCGCGAGGTGGCTGCCGCCGCACTGACAGAGATCGAAATACGCGGTGCCTGGCTGCAGGCCGAGTTCTGGGGCCAGCACTGGTGTGCTGCAGCGGGCAACCCGTTGCCAGTGGGGCCCTACCGCAGCATGCGGCGGCGCCTGGCCGAGCCGCCAGATGCCGCATTTGCCAACGATGCCCTGCGCCAGGCGCTCAAGCGCCTGAGCGATCTGGACGACACCCACCCTGGCCTGCGTGACCGCATCGAGGCGCTGGATGCCACCCCCACGTTGCCGGAATGGTCGCGCGGCAGCGCGCTGGCGCTGTTGGGCGAAGACGCGAAGCGGTGGGTCCAACACTTTGACAAGCAATGGTGCCGCGACAATGCCACGGAATGGAAACAGCACCACGCCTGGCTGGGCCGGGTGCGCGCGCGGGCGCAAGCCCTGGAAGCTGCAGCAGCGCAGGCGACAGCCGGTGATCTGGTGGAGCTGGCCCGCCTCAAGCGCCACCTGGACCCACGCGCCAGTGTGCGTGCGCTCTACGAAATGGCGTTGGAGCGCAGTACCGATCACCCTGGAGCACTGCGCGGCCTAGTGCCCTGCCTGCCCGATGACGACCGCGATGGCAAGCTGGCGCTGCTGCACCGCCTGTGGGACGCAGGCAGCAACGACCGCTACTGGGCCGCACGCACGGCGCTGGCCGAGCTGGAAACGCCTCGCCTCGGCAAAGAGCACGATGCAGCGGCCTTCAAGCAATGGCGCAAGCGGCTGGAGCGCGCGCAGGAGTCGGAAGAGCGGGCGTGGGAGGAGCTGTCGGGCACATCCTTCTTCAGCCAGATCAGCCGGCATGACCTGAGCGCCTTCGAGCTGGCCGAGTTGCAGTCGGAACTGGCCCGCTGTGCACCCCTGGCCCGCTGCTGGCTGGTGCGCAAGAACCTGCGCGAGCACTTGCAGCGGCGGGCCTACCTGCTGTTTGTGGAGCTGCCGGGCATGGACGATGAACGCCGGTATCACCTGTGCCGCGCACTGGAGCGCAATTTGAGCATTCCAGGTCCGGCGCTGGCGTTGTGGGCGGGCGAGTCGCCCACGCTCAAGGAAATCCAGCGCTACGCGTTCGATCCGATCTTCACGCGGTAGTCAAAGCGCCTGAGCCCTTCGCGGCAACCTCCAGTTTTGCGGTGCCGCTTTTGCGCTGGGGCCTTGGGTGGGCCCCGGGCCCGTTTTATCTGCCGACGTGCTGTGCATTGGCCAAAGGGGTGTTCGCCATCCAGTGGGACAATCGGGCATATGCATCCGAAAGTTCTTCTCGATACCTGCGCCGAGCTCGTCAGGCTGACCCTTACCTTTGAACACCCCGCCGATGCGGTGGTGTCGCGGTTTTTTCGTGACAACCGCGGCCTGGGCCCGCGCGAGCGCGCCACACTCGCCGAGACGGTTTACACCGTGCTGCGCAAGAAGCTGCTGTTCGACCACTTGGCGCCGTCTGGCTACGGCCCCAAAGAGCGCCGCCTGGCGATCCTGGGTTTTCACGGGCCGCGCGATTTTCTCAAAAGCGCGCTGACCGAGCAGGAAAAAAACTGGCTGGACCAGTGCGACACCATCAAGCCCGAAGACCTGATGGAGCGGCATCGCCACAACCTGCCCGAATGGCTGGTACAGCCACTCAAGGACCAGCTGGGGCCGGGGTTCTGGCCGCTGGCTGAGAGCCTGGCTCAGAACGCACCCCTGGACCTGCGCGTCAACGCCTTGAAGGAAAAAAGGGCCGAAGTGCAGAAGGAGCTTGCGCAGGCAGCTATCAAATCGGTAGTGACACCATTCTCGCCCTGGGGGCTTCGCATCGACGGCAAGCCCGCCCTGACCAAACTTGATGCCTTCACGCGGGGTGCCATCGAGGTGCAGGATGAGGGCTCGCAGATCGTCGCCGATCTCGTCCTGCCGGAGGAAGGCGACCAAGTACTCGACTATTGCGCCGGCGGCGGCGGCAAGACGCTCGCCATGTCGGCGGCAATGCACAATAAGGGCCAGGTCCACGCCTATGATACCGATCGCCGGCGGCTGGCACCGATCATCGAGCGGCTAAAGCGGGCCGGCACCCGCAATGTTCAAGTGCATGACGAACGCAACGGGTTGCTTCCTCTGCGCGGCAAGTTCGACAAGGTTCTCGTCGATGCGCCCTGCACCGGTACCGGCACCTGGCGACGTCGGCCCGACACGAAATGGCGGCTGACGCAGAAGAATCTCGACGAGCGCACCAGCCAGCAGCAGGAAGCCCTTGCCCAGGCCGGCGAGTTCGCCCGCCCCGGCGGCGCGCTGCTCTATGTCACCTGCTCGGTGCTGCCGGAGGAGAATGAGGCGCAGGTGAACCGTTTCGCCGCCCAGAATCCGGATTTCGAAGTGGTGGAAACCCTGAGCTCCTGGGAGACGCTGTTCGGCAAGGATGCCGCAAAGCCCCGCTCCTCCGACGGCAAGACCATTACCCTGACGCCGGCCTCTACCGATACCGACGGCTTCTTCTTCAGC
>JBCNOJ010000364.1:0-5356 GCA_039593925.1 Acidovorax sp. | reverse complement strand
GTCCTTTGCCGACGCTGGCGTGCCGCGCGGCGCTGCCGCGTGCAAGCTGCCTGCGGTCGTTTCCATTGCCTGACGGGAATTATCAGCGTGATCCTGCGCCACACCTTCACTCCCCACAACAACACCCGGCTGACCAACCTCTGCGGCCCGGCAGACGCCCACCTTCGCACCATCGAGACGGCGCTGCAGGTGAGCATTGCGCACCGGCACGAGCAGTTCAAGGTGGATGGGCCCAAGGCGCAGGCGACCCAGGCCATGGAACTTCTGCAGGCTCTGTACGAGCAAGCGGAAAGGCCGATTGGCGAGGACTACATCCAGCTCATGCTGGCGGGCGACAGCGAGCTATTGGAAGCGCCGGACGACGCCATCATCCTCAACACCCGCCGGGCAGACCTGCGCGGGCGCACGCCCACGCAGAACCTGTATTTGCAGAACATCGCCACCCACGACATCACTTTCGGCATCGGCCCTGCAGGCACTGGCAAGACGTACCTGGCTGTGGCCAGTGCCGTGGACGCGCTGGAGCGCAGCAGCGTGCAGCGCATCGTGCTCACCCGCCCGGCGGTTGAAGCGGGTGAGCGCCTGGGCTTTCTGCCCGGCGACTTGGCCCAAAAGGTAGACCCCTACCTGCGCCCTTTGTACGACGCGCTGTATGAACTGATGGGGCACGACAAGGTGCAAAAGGCGTTCGAACGCAACGCCATCGAAATCGCGCCGCTGGCCTTCATGCGCGGGCGTACGCTGAACAATGCGTTTGTGATCCTGGACGAAGCCCAGAACACCACTCCAGAGCAGATGAAAATGTTCCTCACCCGCATCGGCTTTGGCGCACGCGCTGTGGTGACGGGCGATGTGAGCCAGATCGACCTGCCCAAGGGCGCCATGAGCGGGCTGATCGACGCCGAGCAGGTGCTCAAGCGGGTCAAGGGCATTGCCATTACCCGCTTCACCAGTGCCGACGTCGTGCGCCACCCCTTGGTGGCGCGCATTGTGGATGCCTACGACGCCCCGCGCCGACGAACCGCTGCGCGGGATTGATCAGATACTCCTATTTTTATAGCTTTCAGCGCTCACCCAGAAAGCGCTAGAGGCCAAAAAGGCTTGAAATGCCACTGAACCAACTCAGCCTGTCCCTGCAATTTGGCGCTTTTGACGGTGTGGCTGCGCACCGTGCCGTGCTGCCTCGGCACAAGGTGACCCGCTGGATTCGCCACGCACTGGCCACCGATGCGGAGATCACGGTGCGCATCGTGGGCACCGATGAGGGGCGTGAACTGAACCGCACCTATCGCCAGAAGGACTACGCCACCAACGTGCTGACCTTCGATTACACGCAGGAACCGGTCGTCACGGCGGACCTGGTGTTGTGCGCGCCCGTGGTCGAGCGCGAGGCCAAGGAGCAACACAAAACCCTGGAAGAGCACTACGCCCACCTGCTGGTCCATGGCGCCCTGCACGCGCAAGGCTGGGACCACGAAACCAGCACCGCCGATGCGGACGAGATGGAGGCCTACGAGACCGACATCATGCGGGAGTTGGGTTTCCAAGACCCATACGCCAAGTAAGCGCATGCTGACTTTCAACCGGTGAGGGGGCTGCCCACAATGCAACAAGGGGCCGAAGCCCCTTGTTAATGTTCAGGTGACGGCCCGTGCCTGCAGCCGGAAGACACGTACGCCGCCCCTTATTCCTTGCGCTCAATCAGCCGATTGATGCGCAATGCCAGCAGCGTGCACACCACGCCCGACAGCAGATACAGCGAGACGGCACCCAACCCAAAGCGGGCCGACAGGGCCAAGGCCACCAGCGGCGCAAAGCCCGCGCCCACCAGCCAGGCCAAGTCCGCCGACAAGGCCGCACCCGTGTACCGGTATTGCGGCGAGAAGTTAGCCGTCACGGTGCCCGAGGCCTGCCCGTAAGACAGGCCCAGCAGCACAAACCCCACCAACAGGAACACGTTGTTGCCCACCTGGCCAGCACCCAGCAGCCACGGTGTGACCAAGCTGAACACACCGATCAGCACGGCCATGGTGCCCAGCAGATTGCGACGCCCCATGCGGTCAGCCAGCCAGCCCGACACCACGATTGCGCCAGCAGCCAGAAACGCACCCACGATCTGCACCGACAGCACTTCGGTGATGGATTGCTCGGAGTACATGGCAATCCACGACAGCGGAAACACCGTGGCCAGATGGAACAGTGCAAAACTCGCCAGAGCGGCAAACGCACCGATCAGCACGTTACGCCCTTCGTCACGCACCACACGGGTCACGCTCACCGGCTGCAGCTCTCGCTGCTGCAGCAGCTCGGCATACGACTGCCCCACCACCAGACGCAGACGTGCAAACAGCGCCACCACATTCACGGCGAACGCCACAAAGAAGGGATAGCGCCAGCCCCAGTCGAGGAACTCGGCCACCGTGAGGCTGCTGTACAAATAGGCAAACAGGCTGGCCGCCAGCACAAACCCCACGGGGGCGCCCAGTTGGCCGATCATCGAATACCAGCCACGGCGCTCCTTGGGCGCGCTCATGGCCAGCAGCGAAGGCAGGCCGTCCCAAGACCCGCCCAAGGCGACACCCTGGCCAATGCGCAGAATGACCAGCGCCACGATGGCCGCCGTCCCTGCCGCCGCGTAGCTGGGCAAAAACGCCATTCCCACCGTGCAGGCGCCCAGCAGGAACAGCGCCAGGGTCAGCTTGGTGCCCCGACCCCAGCGCCGCTGCACCGCCATCGACAGCGCCGTACCCACAGGCCTCGCCACGAACGCCAGCGAAAAGATCGCAAAAGACGCCAACGTGCCATCAAGGCGTGACAAAAACGGGAAAAGCAGGGACGGAAACACCAGAACGCTGGCGATCCCGAAGACAAAAAAGTCAAAGTACTCGGACGAACGGCCGATGATCACACCGACCGCAATCTCGCTGGGAGTGACGTCTTCATCGGTGTGGGCCCGTGCCAACGAACCTTTACCCTCAAAACCTGGTGCAGCCAGTGCTGCGGAACCGTGGCCAACCATAGTGACATTCCTCGAGCGAAAACAAAAAACAGACAGATGCCTCCGTTCTACCCGCTCAGGCGGCGCGCCACAAGTGCGGTTTCGCTATCTGGCCCTGTAGGAAAACCCTGATTGCCGGTTGTGAACCGGGCTACGCGTTGATCTTGGACAAAATGTCCAATCGACAAATTCGCTAGCGCTACTACAGTGCGGGGGTCCAGTCATTCGCGTTTTCACCTAAGCGCACCCTCCTCGCGCTCATCAGCATGCTCTACACCCAGGACCCCCGCAGGCTCGCCGGGCTGGCCGCTGCCGCCCTGTCCGCCGGGCTGCTCACCGGCTGCAGCAAGGCCGTCGTGCTCAACCCGGCAGGCGACATCGCCGCCCAGCAAGGCCAGTTGGTCATCACCGCCACACTGTTGATGCTGATCATCATCGTGCCGGTGATTGCCCTCACGCTCTGGTTTGCCTGGAAGTACCGGCAGAACAACGCCGCCAACACCGAAGCCGACTACGACCCGGAATGGCACCACTCCACCACGCTGGAGCTGGTGATCTGGACCGTGCCGTTGTTCATCATCATCGCCCTGGGCGCCATCACCTGGATCGGCACCCACAAGCTTGACCCCTACCGCCCCCTGGACCGCATTGACGCCCAGCGCCCGCTGGAACCCCACGTCAAACCGCTGGAGGTTCAGGTCGTTGCCATGGACTGGAAGTGGCTGTTTTTCTACCCCGAACAGGGCATCGCCACCGTGAACGAACTGGCGGCCCCGGTAGACCGCCCCATTCTGTTCAAGCTCACGGCCACGTCGACCATGAATGCCTTTTATGTGCCCGATCTGGCCGGCATGATCTATGCCATGCCCGGCATGCAGACCGAGCTGAATGCCGTGATCAACAAGCCCGGCGTGTACAAGGGCATGTCCTCCCACTACAGCGGCTCGGGCTTTTCGGGCATGACGTTCAAGTTCCATGGCCTGAGCGATGCTGATTTTGACCAGTGGGTTCAAAAGGCCAAGACCGACGGCAAGCCGCTGGACAAAGGTACCTACCTGAACCTCGTCAAACCGAGCGAGCGCGACCCCGTGCAGCATTTCGCCTCCGTGGAAGACGGCCTTTACGACAAGGTCCTCAACCGCTGTGTCGAGGACGGAAAGATGTGCATGCACCACATGATGGCCATCGACGCCAGCGGCGGCGACGCCTATGTGCGCGCCGTGGGCCTGAATCTGCCGCAGGACTGGTGCACGCCGCAGAACGCCGCCCAGGTGGTGGCCGATCTCAACATCCGCAACGCCGACCGCGCCGCCATTCGCCAATGAGCAATCCCATGTCTTCCGAAACCCTGACTCCTGCCCACTGGGCATTGGGCCGCCTGAACTGGGACGCCGTTCCCATGGCCCACGAGCCCATCGTGCTCTGGACCTTCATCGCCGTCGTGCTGGGCGGCATCGCCGTAATGGCGGGCATCACCAAGTTCCGCCTCTGGGGCCCTCTGTGGCGCGACTGGGTCTGCAGCATCGACCACAAGAAGATCGGGATCATGTACATGATTCTGGGCATCGTGATGCTGCTGCGCGGATTTGCCGACGCGGTGATGATGCGCTTGCAGCAGGCCATGGCCTTTGGCGACAACATGGGCTACCTGCCGCCGCACCACTACGACCAGATCTTCACCGCCCACGGCGTGATCATGATCTTCTTTGTGGCGATGCCGCTGGTTACGGGCCTCATGAACTACCTCGTGCCGCTGCAGATCGGCGCGCGCGACGTGTCCTTCCCGTTTTTGAACAACTTCAGCTTCTGGATGACCACCGCGGGCGCGGTGCTGGTGATGGTGTCGCTGTTCCTGGGCGAGTTCTCCACCTCAGGCTGGCTGGCGCTGTCGAATCTGGGGGCGCAGAGCCCCAGTACGGGGCTGGATTACTACATCTGGGCGCTGCAGATCGCGGGGGTAGGCACCACGCTCTCGGGCATCAACCTGATCGTGACCATCATCAAGATGCGCGCGCCCGGCATGAACCTGATGAAGATGCCTGTCTTCACCTGGACAGCCCTGTGCACCAACGCGCTGATCGTCGCGTCCTTCCCCGTGCTGACGGCCGCGCTGGTGCTGATGTCGCTGGACCGCTACGTGGGAACGAACTTCTTCACCAACGAGCTGGGCGGCAACCCCATGCTCTACGTGAACCTGATCTGGATCTGGGGCCACCCCGAGGTCTACATCCTGATCCTGCCGTGCTTCGGCATCTTCTCTGAAGTGGTGGCCACGTTCTGCCGCAAGCGCCTGTTCGGCTACACCTCCATGGTGTACGCCACGGTGGTGATCACCATCCTGTCGTACCTGGTGTGGCT
>JBCNOJ010000363.1:0-5367 GCA_039593925.1 Acidovorax sp. | reverse complement strand
CGGCGGCCACGACGGCGCGACCAAGATCCCGGCGTGGGAAATGATCCGCTTCAGCGTGAACATCATGCGCGGCTGCTTCGGTGGCTGCACCTTCTGCTCGATCACCGAGCACGAGGGCCGCATCATCCAGAGCCGTTCGGAGGATTCGATCATCCAGGAGATCGAGGACATCCGCGACAAGGTCAAGGGCTTCACCGGCACCATCTCCGACCTGGGCGGCCCCACGGCCAACATGTACCGCCTGGGCTGCCGCAGCCCCGAGATCGAGGCCGCCTGCCGCAAGCCCAGCTGCGTGTACCCCGGCATCTGCCAGAACCTCACCACCGACCACGGCCCGCTGATCAAGATCTACCGCCGTGGCCGTGCATTGAAGGGCATCAAGAAGATCCTCATTGGCTCGGGCCTGCGCTACGACCTGGCCGTGAAGAGCCCTGAATACGTGAAAGAGCTGGTGCAGCACCACGTGGGCGGCTACCTCAAGATCGCGCCTGAGCACACCGAGCAGGGCCCGCTGACCAAGATGATGAAGCCCGGCATCGGCAGCTACGACCGCTTCAAGCAGATGTTCGAGAAGTTCAGCGAAGAGGCGGGCAAGAAGCAGTTCCTGATCCCGTACTTCATCGCCGCGCACCCTGGCACCAGGGATGAGGACATGATGAACCTCGCCATCTGGCTCAAGAAGAACGGCTTCCGCGCCGACCAGGTGCAGACCTTCTACCCCAGCCCTATGGCCACCGCCACGGCCATGTACCACTCAGGCCGCAACCCGCTGACCCGCGTGCGCCGCCACATGCGCGACGAGGCCGAAGAATCCGTCGACATCGTGCGCGGAGAAAAGCGCCGCCGCCTGCACAAGGCGTTTTTGCGTTACCACGACCCGAACAACTGGCCGCTGCTGCGCGAGGCGCTCAAGGCCATGGGCCGAGCTGACCTGATCGGCAACGGCAAGCACCACCTGATCCCCACCTTCCAGCCGCTCACCGATGGTGGCTACCGAAGTGCGCGGCGCAAGAACTCGACGCCTACAGGGGGCAAGGTGACGCCAGCGACGGCAAAGCCAGCCAAGCCCGGCACGCAACCCACCAAGGGGCGCATGCTGACCCAGCACACGGGTTTGCCGCCGAGGGTGACGGGCAGTGCAAAGCCATCGGCACGTCGGCCAAAGTGAGGCGCGTCGCGGTGTGCTTTGAAATGGTTTCCTGCTAGCGCTTGGGTGATAGGCGCTAGCAGCTGATATGACTGGTGCTCAGGTGTTGGAGTATCTCCGGCATGGGCGCCCTGCAGAGCTCCAGCACTACCACCCCCGCAGTTGCATGATGCTCAATTGCGGGTGCCGTGGCGTCTTACCTAACGTTTTAGGCAGACCGTGGGTCAGTTCTTCGTTGCCTTGGAAAGCTCAGCGGCCCACCTGATCGCTTGCCACTGACGGATGCTCTTCCCCCTCAGCCGCGTGCGTACCGACCACCACCGACTGCGGACGGCCATCGTCCACGGGTTGGGGAATCAGGTCTTCGATGATGAAGGTGCGGTAGTAGAAGGCAGTGACGGCACCCTCTGGGGTGATGGCTTCGACCAAGCGCTCGGGCGTGTCTTTGTCGGCCATGGAGATGAGCAAACCGTGGTGGCCCTTGCCGGCCAGGTCGGCAATGCGGCGCACCATGTCGCCTTCTGCGCCTACGGAGGGCAGGGGTGCGTCAGCGGTTCCCAGGGTGCGCACGATTTCTTGCAGGATGACCTCGGGGCTGGCATACGCCGTGGTGCCCTGGTGGTTGGCACTTTGCAATGCGTTGGCGGCCTGGCGCACACAGTCCTCGTCGGGGAAGAGCGCGAACACGTGGCCTGTGGGATAAAAAACGCCGCCCATGTTGGTCATGGAGGAATCAAGAACGAGGGGTTTCATGGGCATCTCCCGATGTGTTTCAGACCTTTGAGATTGAAACCGCACGGGCTTGGAGGCGGTGTAGGCCAGCGGATATTGTGGGCGTCAGCACCACGCAGAAAGCACAAGTATCTAAGTTAAATTCGCCGCAAACGCTTGTTTAATAAGCGCTGCAAGCTATCAAATTAGGAGTTTCTGTGCTGGAATCTTCGGGCGCTGGCTCGGGCCGTTCGGGCAGCTCAGTTCAGCACGCCCACAACCCACGCCGCAAGCACCGCGCAGTGCAGCAACACGGTGGCCCAGTACACGGCGCGAAACTCCGCTTTTCGAGACTTGTGGCGCAGGCACTGCTGCGCAAGCCACGCACCGGGCCAGCCGCCCGCCAGGGCGAGCAAGTGCAAGCGGCTCTCCCGGGTGCGCCACTGTCCGCTTTGGGCTGCGCTTTTGTCGATGGCGTAGACCAGGAAGGTCAGCAGGTTGACGGCCACAGCGGCACCCAATGTCCACAGCGGCAGGCGCCCCGACCAAACGCCCCAAGCGAGCAGACTGGCCCAGCCGAGCAGCAGCAGCAAAAACGCGGGCGCCGCTGAGGCTGGTGCAGAGCGTGTTTCAGTTTGCGGTCGCCGGTGCTGGCCGCGCGATGGGATGGGGGCGGCGGCAGCCGCTTGCGGTCTTTTGCCCGGTGAACGCGGTGGTTGCGATGTTCGCCCAGGTGGTGGTGCGGATTGCGGCGCAGACGCGCTGCGCGCTAAGCTTTCGGTGCGACGGCCCGGGTCCGCGGGCCGCACCGCCATGGCCCGTGGCCCTTTGCCGCCCACGTGGATTTCTTCGTACACCACAGCCAGCCCTTCGCGGGGTGCTGCGCTGCCCTGGTAGTCGCGCACATGAAAGAACACGTCGGCCGAGGTGTCGGGGCTGCGGATGAACCCGAACGCGCGCTTGGCATCCCAGCGGACGACGGTGCCTTGTTTCTGCATCGATGGAGAAAACCGTTCAGGCCAGGGTGTGCAGAGGAATGTCTTGCGCCACCGCCAAGGCATCCAGCTGCGCGCGTGTTTGCGTTTGCAGAAAGGCCGCCACGGCTGTGTGCGTGGCAGCAGCGCGCAGCACCTGCGGGTCCCCAGTCGCGGGCAGGCCGGCAGCGGCGCAGAGGCTGGCGGCAAAGTGCGGCTCCAGCGCAGCCACGGCCACGCGGCCATCGGCGCAGGGGTAGATGCGGTAGCCCGCGTGGTGGCCCCCCACGTCTCCGTCGGGTGTGGTCAGCCCCCAGTCGCGTGGCTGGGCCAGCCAGGCGGCGGCATCGGCCAGCGCCACCTCCATGCACACGCCGCTGCCGGTGTGGGCGCGTTCCAGCAGCGCTTGCAGTACGGCTTCGCTGGCCATCAGGGCGCCGCCCATGTCGGCGTACAGCGTGGGCGGCATTTCGGTGCCGGTGACCAGGCCAGCGTCGGCCAAGTAGGTGAGGTCGTGGCCGGGCTCCTCGGCGCGTTCGGCGGATGCGCCGACGATGCGCACCAGGGACAACCGCGGGTACTTGGATCGCAGCGCCTCCCAGCCCAAGCCGAGTTTTGTCAGCGCGGATGGGCGAAAGGACGTGATCAATACGTCGGTGCGGGCCAGCTCCTCGTGCAGTGTGCTCTGGCCTTCTGCCGTTTTGAGGTGCGCATGCACCACGCGCACACCCTCGTGCAGCGTGGAGTACGCCGCTGGACTGTAGATGCCCATGGGGTCCGCGCTCGGCATGCCGGGGGCGGGCAGGGGTTCAAGTTTGGTGCATTGGGCCCCCATGCGCGCGCAGCGCATCAGGGCGGCGGGGCCGGGCAGGTTGAGTGCGAGGCTCAGGACACGGACATTGCGCAAGGGCTGGGGCAGGGAGGTTGTCATGGGCGTGGCTTGTCTCGGTGTTATGGGGGCGAACGGAGCGCGAGGGCGCTGGAACTTCGTCGGGCGCTCTGGCTCACTCCGTGCGTTATACATAATTTGTTACGCTCCCCACCCCATGCAACGCAGAACCTCTTTGGCCACCCTCTCAGCGCTGGCCGCTTTTCCGGGAGCATTCATGACCACGCCCCTGAGCAGTGCCGCCACAGCGTCTGCGTTGCAGGCACTCAAGCCTTCACCCCGCATGCCCGTGCTATTTGTGGGACACGGCAGCCCCATGAATGCCATCGAAGACAACGCCTGGCGCCGCAGCTGGCAGGCGGTGGGCACAGAGCTGATGGCGCGCGCGGTGCAGCCGCAGCTCATCCTGTGTGTGTCCGCCCACTGGCTCACGCGCGGCGGGTGGCAGCTGACGGGTATGGCCAACCCCAAGACGATCCATGACTTTGGCGGTTTTCCGCAGGCGCTGTTCGACCAGCAGTATCCCGCACCCGGCGCACCGCAAGTAGCGCGCAGCCTGGCGGCCGAGCTCAAATCGCCTGCGACAGGCGGCGCCCTGGGCGTGGACGACGGTGAATGGGGGCTGGACCACGGTACGTGGTCGGTGCTCAAGCCCATGTTCCCCAAGGCACAGATCCCCGTGATGCAGCTCAGCATGGACTACAGCCGTGCCCCGGCCGAGCACTACGCGCTGGGCCAGCAATTGAAGGCGCTGCGCGAACGTGGCGTGCTCATCGTAGGCAGTGGCAACGTGGTGCACAACCTGCGGCTCACGCGCCGTGGCACGGCGGCCAACGAGGCTTACGACTGGGCCGCCGAGTTTGACACTGTGGTGCAGGAGCAAATCAAGAAGGGCCAATTGGGGGCCTTGCAGGACTTTTTGAAATTGGGCGCTTTGGCCAAGCAGGCGCACCCCACGCATGAACACTACCTGCCGCTGCTCTATGCAGCAGGCGCTGTGGAGGCCAGCGAAATGCCGCGTTTCTTCAACACTGGCTACCAGTCCGCATCGATCTCGATGCGGTCGGTGCTCTGGGGGTGATGGGCGCAACGCTGGTTACAAGGTGTGCTTCGTTTTTGATAGCTGGTAGCGCTTATCCATCAAGCGCTAGAGGCCAAAAATGCTTGAAAATCTGTGATCGTAACGATCAGACATGGGTTTCACCTGCGTGAATCGTCAACCACGGCCACCGTTCTCGGTAGCTTTCGGCCTTGGCCCGGAACAGCGGCAAATGCGGGCACGCCGGGTTGGGTTTGAGCCGCCCGGCATACAACTCTTCCAGCCCATAGGGCGCGTACAGCAGCGAAGCGTCAACGCACTGGTTGGCAGAAGGCTGCAGGCCCACGCAAGTACAGGGCACCAGAAAGCGCTCGATCCCGTTGCGGGCTGACTCTAGCGGGGTGTATGGGTAGCCAAACCAGCGCTCGTACCACAGGTGCACACGCGCCTGGTTTTTGGCTTCGACAGCAATGGGCAGATCGGCGAAGAGGGCGGTGGCGCGGGCTTGCACTGCCTGCTCCGCAGATTCGGAAAGGTCCGACGCATCAAAATAGAAAACGTCGTAGTCCTTGATGCTCGTGGTGGGCTCCAGGCCAGAGCGCAGATT
>JBCNOJ010000362.1:0-5383 GCA_039593925.1 Acidovorax sp. | reverse complement strand
ATATTGCCCAGCTTTCATTACCGCCTGTTTGGCGATACGGAAAACATTACCGCGGCGACCACGGAAACCCTTGGCAAGGGCGAGAACTTTCTTGTGACGGGCACGGGCCGTTACACCACGTTTGACGCGAGGCATGTATGTACTCCTTGTTCGTCAGTTATTACAGGCCAGCGCTTGGCAGCATTTGTGCGATCGAGCCCATGTTGGTCTCATGCACATTCACTGCACCACGCAGATGGCGCTTGTTCTTGGTGGTCTTCTTGGTCAAGATGTGACGCTTGAAGGCTTGACCGCGCTTGACGGTTCCACCGGGACGAACGCGGAAACGTTTTTTCGCGCTGCTCTTGGTCTTCATTTTGGGCATTTGAATGCTCCTTTGTTTGTGCTCGTGAGGCGTTTGCAGACCGATCCACAAACTTGTTGGCCCCGAGCCACTTGTCGAAAGGCTTGCACCTTTCGTTTGCAGTGTTTTCACACTGCTTTCAAGTGCCCCGCCCTTGCGGGCGTGGCACCCAAACCTCTAAAGATTACAACCTGACCTTACGCCGCAGGGCCGGAGGCCGCAGCACCCTCGGCAGATTGCTTGGCCGCAGTCGGCTTCTTGCGCCCGGGCGCGATCATCATGATCATCTGGCGGCCTTCCAGCTTGGGAAACTGCTCGATGATGATGGAGTCGGCCAGCTCATCGCGAATGCGGTTGAGCAGCGCCAGCCCCAACTCCTGGTGTGTGATTTCACGACCGCGAAACCGCAGCGTGATCTTGCACTTGTCACCATCGGCCAGAAAGCGGCGGATGTTGCGCATCTTGATGTTGTAGTCGCCATCGTCCGTACCGGGACGGAATTTGACTTCCTTGATCTCGATGACCGTCTGCTTGGCCTTGGCTTCTGCAGCACGCTTTTGTTCCTGGTACTTGAACTTACCGTAGTCCATGAGGCGGCATACGGGAGGGTTTGCCGTGGCGGCAATTTCCACCAGATCCACATCCAGTTCACCTGCCATGCGCAGGGCTTCCATCAGGCTGACAACACCCAGAGGTTCATTGTCAGGACCGGAAAGGCGAACTTCCGGGGCCATGATTTCACGGTTCAGGCGGTGCTTGCGCTCTTCACGGTGGCGACGATCACGAAATTCAGTAGCGATGGCTATCTTCCTTTAATCAAAATACTACAAAATTTGTAGCAACAACCGCACAAATGACGAGCGCCAGAGCATGCTTTCAACAAAAATCAGGCTTTGGTGGCAATGTCTTGGGCGATCAGATCAGCGAACGCTTCAACAGACATCACGCCGAGGTCTCGATTGCCCCGGCCACGCACTGCGACGGCTCCTGCGGCCTTTTCCTTGTCACCCGCGACGAGGATATACGGCAGCTTTTGCAACGAATGCTCCCGTATTTTATACGTAATCTTTTCGTTACGCAGATCCACCGCCACCCTAAGGTCTTGATTCGGCAGTGCTTTTTCAAGCTTTGCAGCAATTTCGCGACAGTAGTCGGCTTGCGCATCGGTGATATTGAGCACCGCCACCTGCACCGGAGCCAGCCACACAGGGAAGGCGCCAGCGTAGTGTTCGATCAGCATGCCAATGAAACGCTCCATGCTACCCACAGTGGCACGGTGCAGCATCAGGGGGCGCTTGCGGCTGCCGTCTTCGGCCACGTACTCGGCGTCCAGGCGCTCGGGCAGATTGGGGTCAATCTGCATCGTGCCGCACTGCCATTGGCGACCCAGCGCGTCTTTCAGCGTGTACTCGATCTTGGGGCCGTAAAAGGCGCCCTCACCCTCGGCAATCTCGAACTCACAGCCCGAATGGCGCAGGCCATCCATCAGCGCCTTCTCAGCACGGTCCCACGATTCATCGGTGCCAATGCGCGCAGCCGGTCGCGTGGCGACCTTGTAGATGATGTTGGTGAAACCGAAGTCCTTGTAGACCTTCTGCACCAGCGCCGTGTAGTTGGCGCACTCCTCCAGCACCTGCTCTTCGGTGCAGAAGATGTGGCCGTCATCCTGCGTGAAGCCGCGCACGCGCATGATGCCGTGCAGGCCGCCCGTGGGCTCATTGCGGTGGCAGGCACCGAATTCGCCATAGCGAAGCGGCAGGTCGCGGTAGCTCTTGATGCCCTGCTTATAGATCAGAATGTGGCCGGGGCAGTTCATCGGCTTGAGCGCGTACTCGCGCTTTTCCGACTCCGTCGTGAACATGTTCTCGTGGTACTTGTCCCAGTGGCCGGTCTTCTCCCACAGCTGCTTGTCCAGGATCTGCGGGCCCTTGACCTCCTGGTAGCCGTTGTTGCGGTACACGCGGCGCATGTACTGCTCCACCTCCTGCCACAGGGCCCAGCCCTTGGGGTGCCAGAACACGGTGCCGGGCGAGTGCTCGTCCATGTGGAACAGGTCGAGTTCGCGGCCGAGCTTGCGGTGGTCGCGCTTCTCGGCCTCTTCCAGCATGGTGAGGTACTGCTGCAGTTCGTCCTTCGTGGACCAGGCCGTGCCGTAGATGCGCTGCAGCATCTCGTTGCGGTGGTCGCCGCGCCAGTAGGCACCGGCCACCTTCATGAGCTTGAAGAACTTGAGCTTGCCCGTGCTGGGCACGTGCGGGCCGCGGCACAGGTCCTCGAAGTTGCCTTCGCGGTACAGGCTCACATCCTCGTTGCTCGGGATGCTAGCGATGATCTCGGCCTTGTAGTGCTCGCCCAGGCCCTTGAAGTAGGCCACGGCCTCGTCACGCGGCAGCACACGGCGCACCACGGGTTCGTCCTTCGCAGCCAGTTCGGCCATGCGCTTCTCGATCGCCACCAGATCCTCGGGCGTGAAGGGGCGCTTGTACGAGAAGTCGTAAAAGAAACCGTTCTCGATCACCGGCCCGATGGTCACCTGGGCTTCAGGGAACAGCTCCTTGACGGCATAGGCCAGCAAGTGGGCCGTGGAGTGGCGGATCACGTCCAGGCCATCCGCGTCCTTTGCCGTCACGATGGACAGCGGGCTATCGGCCGTGATCTGGTAGCTGGTGTCCACCACCTTGTCACCGATCTTGCCGGCGAGAGCCGCTTTGGCCAAGCCAGCGCCAATCGACGCAGCCACTTCAGCGACCGTCACCGGGCCAGGGAACTCGCGCTGGGAACCATCCGGAAGCGTGATCTGAATCATGGGAGTAACTCTTTCTTTTCAATCGGTGCAATGGGTGCGGGCACGCGCCAGGCCCAGAAAACAAAAAAGCGCGGAACTGGTCCGCGCTTTGGAGGGGAGTGCAATCTCGTGCAGGCGCGAACAGCCAGCCTTAAAGGCCGGACAACATCTCCGATGTAGTTCGCGGTGTCATAACCAGATTGCCTTTCTCGCTCTTGTGCAGTGAATTTGTTGGCATTTTAACCTTGCCGCCAACAAAAAAGCCCGAAGCAATTGCTTCGGGCGTTCAGTCGGTGCATTTTGCGCCACACCCAGGCGGCGCAATGCCCCCTCAGCTCAGTGGAACTGCTCTTCTTCGGTCGAACCCGTCAGAGCCTTCACGGAGGACGAGCCGCCCTGAATCACCGTGGTCACGTCGTCGAAGTAGCCAGCACCCACCTCTTGCTGGTGCGATACGAAGGTGTAGCCCTTTTCGCGTGCAGCGAATTCCGGCTCTTGCACCATGTTCACGTAGTGCTTCATGCCTTCGCCATTGGCGTATGCATGGGCGAACTGGAACGTGTTGAACCAGTTGATGTGGATGCCAGCCAGCGTGATGAACTGGTACTTGTAACCGAGTGCCGAAAGGTCTTCCTGGAACGAAGCGATCTGCTTGTCGTCAAGGTTCTTCTTCCAGTTGAACGATGGCGAGCAGTTGTACGACAGCAGCTTGCCGGGGCAGGCGGCATGCACAGCTTGCGCAAACTCACGGGCAAAGCCGATGTCTGGCACGCCGGTTTCGCACCACACCAGGTCGGCATAGGGGGCGTAGGCCACGCCGCGGCTGATGGCTTGTTCCAGACCGTTCTTCACGCGGTAGAAGCCCTCTTGCGTGCGCTCGCCGGTCAGGAAGGGCTTGTCGTTGGCGTCGTGGTCGGAGGTGATCAGGTTGGCAGCTTCGGCGTCGGTGCGGGCCAGAACGATGGTGGACACGCCCATCACGTCAGCGGCGAAACGGGCCGAAATCAGCTTTTCGCAGGCTTCTTGCGTAGGCACCAGAACCTTGCCACCCATGTGACCGCACTTCTTCACGGCAGCCAGTTGGTCTTCGAAGTGAACGCCAGCGGCGCCGTTTTGAATCATGTTCTTCATCAGCTCGAAAGCATTCAGCACGCCGCCGAAACCGGCTTCAGCGTCTGCCACGATGGGCAGGAAGTAGTCGATGAATTCCTTGTCGCCGGGGTTGATGCCACGGCCCCACTGGATTTCGTCGGCGCGCTTGAAGGTGTTGTTGATGCGGCGAACCATGGTGGGCACCGAGTCGTACGCGTACAGCGACTGGTCGGGGTACATGGTTTCGCTGGTGTTGCCGTCAGCAGCGACTTGCCAGCCGGACAGGTACACGGCTTCAAGGCCTGCCTTGGCTTGCTGCATGGCCTGGCCGGCAGAGATGGCGCCGAACGCGTTGACGTAGCCCTTCTTGGCGCCGCCGTTGATCTTGTCCCACAGCTTTTCAGCGCCGCGCTTGGCCAAGGTGTGCTCGATAGGCAGTGAGCCGCGCAAGCGAACCACGTCGGCAGCAGAGTAGCCGCGCTTCACGCCCTTCCACCGGGGGTTGGTCGCCCAGTCTTTTTCCAGGGCGGCAATTTGCTGTTCGCGGCTCAGTTGTTCATTGAGGGATTGGGGCATGGGATCACTCCAGTGGGTTGGTTGGAAACGCCGGGCTGCAACTGCTGCCCTTGGGGACTACTTTAAGTCTTCTATAAGACTTGAGCAAGCTCTTATGTCTTATACAAGAGATAAATTTTCTCCTTTCAAAACAACCACTTAACCACAATATTTCTCAATGCAGAAATTGATTTCTCATATCGAGAAAAATTGACGCAATGCAGCATCTATTTCATTCCGCAATACAAAAATCAGTTTTTGCATTGCGAGAAAATTTCAAGCTTTGAGCCAGGTGCCATGGGCAATGCGCGCGGCGGTGGCGATGGCGGCTGGGACCTCGACGGGCTTGGGCGCGGGTGGCGTTGCCGATGCCGCGGGCAGCGCGTCGAGATCGAAGAGATAAGCCGACATCGCCCGCAGGTCGTCCTCGGTCATGTATTGCGTCGAGAAATGCACCACTTCGAACATCTGGTGCGTCATCGAGCCCTGAACCGAGAGCCCGGACTTCATGAAGGCGGCCAGCGTCAGCGGGTCGAAACCCATCCGCGTCAGCCCCTCCTTGGTGATGTCCGGCGCCTCGACGCCCTCGAGCACCGCGCCTTTCAGAT
>JBCNOJ010000361.1:0-5385 GCA_039593925.1 Acidovorax sp. | reverse complement strand
GACCCCCTGCTTGCCGGCAAGATGGCCGCCCAGGCCATCCGCGGCATGCAGGATCAGAAGGTGATCGGAGATCTCAAGCACTTCGCGCTCAATGACCAGGAAACCGGTCGGCACAGCGGCAATGTACTCATCGACTACCGCGCCGCGCGCGAGAGTGATCTGCTGGCCTTCGAGATCGCCGTCCGAGAGGGGCGGCCCGGCATGGTCATGTGCGCCTACAACAAGGTCTGGGGCGACCATGCGTGCGAGAACAAGGAGCTGCTGACCCGGACGCTGAAGGAAGAATGGGGATTCAAAGGCTGGGTGCTTTCCGATTGGGGCGCGACACATTCGACCGAAAAGGCGATCGCCGCGGGCCTCGATCAGGAACAGCCCGGGGCGAAGTATTTCGGCGAGCCGCTGAAGGCGGCCGTCGCCGAGGGCAAGGTCGCCCAAGCAGCGGTGGACGCCTCGGTCCTCCGGGTCCTGCGCACCATGTTCGCCGTGGGCGTCGTGGATGATCCGCCCAAGACCCAGGTCGTCGACGTCGCCGCCGGACTGAGGGTCGCGCGCATGGTCGAGGCGCGCGGCGCGGTGCTCTTGAAGAACGCCGGCGCCACCCTTCCCCTGGCCTCCGGCGTGCGCACCGTGGCGGTGATCGGCGGCCATGCCGACGTCGGCGTGCTGACGGGCGGCGGCTCGGGTCAGGTCGATCCCCCGGGCGGAAACGCCGCGCAGGGCGAGCCCAGCGAGACGGTGATCACTCCCGACACCATAACGTTTCCCAAGATCTGGTGGCCGTCCTCGCCTTTGGAGGCGCTTCGCGCCGCTGCGCCGGGCACGCGCTCATCGAAGCGCTGGGCCAGCAGCACCGAAGGCGGCTCATTTTCATCCAGCGACAGCGTGGCGTTGCTGGTGCCGCGCCAGAAACGGTTGGCACGCAGCATTGCTGTCATCACTTCCTCGCGCCGCGCAGCGGGCACTGTGCCCAGCACCGCAAAGCAGGTCAGCACATGAGCGGCAGGCTCGTGCTGCAAATGGACTGCGATCTGGTCAAAGGCGAGGCTGCACGCGCCCTGCGCGTCCAGCTCGACCGGAAACAGGCCGGTGGCCTGGCGCAAGGCATCGAACAGCGCGCTGCGCGCTGCGGTGGTGTCAGACATTGGGTTTTCTCCTTTTTTTGGAACGTAGCGGCTACAGCGTGCCCAGCGACTGCAGGGCCGACAGGTAGGCATCACGGTCAGCCACCAGATCCCCGGGCGCCATTGCCCGGCCCGCTGCAGACCAGCCCCAGCGCTGCAGGCGGCCGTTAAAACTATCGTCCACCAGCACCAGCGCGCGCCCTTCGGGCCAGCGGCCTGCGGCCCGGGCTTTCGCCGCACGTTCCTGCAGCAGCCGGGCGAGGGTGAACGCGCCCTCGATGGCCATGGATGGCGTGGCGTTGCCAGCGGCCACGCCGTCGCCAGCGGGCGACCAGTCGCGCTGGATGAACAAAGACACGTCCGGCCCGGCGCTGTAGCAGCGCAGCCGCGCGTGCAGGCCTGTACCGGTGATACCGAGCACCGCATCGCCGCGCAAGCTCGCGCCGCGTGCAGCCCAGGTCTGGAAGGCCTCTTCAGGTTCGGATGCCGCCCACTGGGCGGCGAGCCCGCTTGCGAACAAGTTCTGGGCGAGCGGCTCCATCGCCTGGAGAGTGGCCTGCGAAAGGGGGGGCGCCGGCAGGGCAGCCTGGGTCAGCCAGGCGGGTGCCGCGGCGACGGCGGGGCGGGAGAGGAGGCTGTGGATGTCGTCCATGGTGCGTGCTGGCGTCGTGTTCTGAGGGGCGGAGCGATGGCGCGGTCAGCGGAAGTCGTTCACCGACAGCACCGGCTTGAACATCGGGCTGCCGGGCCGCTGCGCTTCGCGCAGGGCGAAGGATTCGCGGGAGATATAGCTGGTGGCGCAGATCTTGTCTTCCAGCGCCTCAATCTGTCGATTGGTCTCGGGGGTGGGCGGCAGAGTGCGCAGCCGGTCGAGTTCGGCCAGGGCTTCGGGATCGTTGCCGAGCAGCACGCTAACGCGTTCAGAACCCCAGTCCTCGGTCTTGTCGAGCACCTGCCCCTTGGCCTGCAGATCGCGGATGTGCGTCTGCATGATGTCCAGCCGGTTTTGCGCCGCGGTCACTTCTTCGGGCGTGAGACCGGGTCCCATGAGTTCGGCGAGCTTCTCTGGCGTCATTGCCAGGAGCGCGGAGGCGGTCTTGCTGCTCACCACCTGGGGCAGCAGGCAGCCATTAAAGGGGCTCTTGAACGCACCCGTGCGCTCCTTGAAAGCGGGGCCGTTCACATCGTTCGGGTCTTGCAGCACGGAGCCGAAGGAGAAATCGTTGTCAATGCCGGTTACGCCGGTCACCTGCCCGTCCGGGCCCCGCTGGATGATGTAGTTCTGGGCATGGCGGTCGACCTGGCCGCACAGCGCGTCGAGCCATTGCAGGTCCGTTGTCTTCTCGCGAAGCACGGGGTCGGAGAAGTTGAAGTCGAGGGCCGAAGATTTCTCGATCTGCGCCGTGATGACGTCGCCGGCTTCGTTCAAATCTTCGTACTCCATCGAGTTGATGAGCCGAATGCCACCGTCCACAAGCCGGCCGTCCAGGAATCCCTTCTCCTGGGCATATGCCTTGGCCAGCCTAGGGTCGACGCTCAGTTCCTGGTGCTTCTCGGGCGACAGAGGTTGGACGACATCGCCCGACTTGAGTGGCGACTGCCCCGGCGCGAACGACATGACGAGGCCCATGCGCTGCTGGCCGCCCACGTCGTGCACGCCGACTTCTGCCCGGGGAGCCACGCCCATGCCCAGGTGCTGGTCGATCTTGTGCACCGCCACGTTGCGCTGTTCCATGGCCGGCCGATCGGTGGAGATGCCCGACGCGATGACAGCCTCGGGCGGATGTCCACCCGTCTGCGACGGCTTGAACACGCCGGTGAAATGCGTGCCGTCGTCGAAGGTGTAGCTGCCTTTGAACACCGTGTTGACCGCGCCGCTGCCCAGCTTCTGCAGGCCGCCAGGGTCCAGATGTGCGTCGTTGAAAGTCTCGCCTGAGGTTTCTGGCCGGATCGGCACGCCCGTCTGTGCGTATTGCCGGACCAGTCCATCGGGCATTCCGAGTTTGGCGGCATGCGCCAGCGATGCGCCGTCCAGCGGCAGGTCGAGCATCTTTTCGATCCACGCGTGCTGCTCGCCTGGGGTCATGCCCGCGTTGCGCAGCTCGGCCAGTACCGCGCCAGTTTCCGCGAGCGAAACGGGCGGCGTGTGCTGCGCGAAAGCGCGGGCATCGGCCACGCTCACACCTTCAGGCCAGCCCCCTTGCTCAACCTGGGCACGCAATTCATCCAGTTGCGCACGCTGCGCCTGCACCTGAGTCTTTAGCTGGGCGATGTCGTCGCGGTGGGTGTGGCGGGCATTGCCGTCGATGTAGGCGTCGCAGGAACGTTCAAGCTCGTCAAGCTCCTGCGAGAGCCTGCCGATCTGCCCTTCGGCGTAGGTCTTGCGGGCTTCCGGTGTGGAGGGCGCTGCGGGTGGCCGGTCGTTGCCGGCGGCGCGGTGAAAAGAATCGAGCTTGGACAGCACCTCTTTGTAGCCGGAAGAACGGTGCAAGAGTGTGATGCCGAAGAGCTTCCAGTCGCGCTTGGGCTCGCCCACCGTGGCGCGCAGCGCCGTGGGCGTGCTCAGGGCCTCTCGTCGCAGCCCGACCGGTGCCTGCGGCGCGGTGGTGACGGTGCGGTCTTGCAGTGGCTTGCTAGCCGTGGGCTCGGATGCCGTGCGGAGCTCTTCGCCCAACCCACCTTGCGGTGGGGTGGACAGCGCCGTGACAGTGTGGCCGCCAAGCGTCCCCTGCACTTCACCGGTACCTGTCGGTAGGGTGCCTGTCGTCCAGGATGGGGCTGTCGTCGAGCCAGGCTGGATCGGTGAAAAAGACATTGCTACTCCTGTCTATGCCGGGGCCGTTGTTTTTCGTGGCTGCGCACACGCCGCCAAGAGCGGGCAGGCTCTGGCCTGCTGCTTGGAGCATTGGTAACCCTGGCCGGCAGGTGGTTCCATGGCCACCCGCCGCGTGTAGCAGCAGTCTTGAGCGCCTAGTTGGCGGCCTGTGCGTCGACGTTGATGACTTCCGCCACGTTCAGCAGCAGCATGGGGGGATACAACCCGAGCGCTTGCACGGTGCGCATGTTGATCAGCAGTGAAAAGCGCTGCAGGGTCGAGGCCGGGATGTCTTGAACGTGCTTCTTCTCCACCAGGATCTGCCGCGCCATGGAGGCGGCGTAGCGGCCGATGTTGGACCCGTTGGAGAACAGGCCGAACATGCAGCCAGAGCGGCGCACGATGCTCTCTGTGGCGCAGAAGGTGGGCAGCTTGGCCTCCAGTGCGGCGGCAGTGACGGCATCGCGGTGGGTGAACGCCAGGAAGGTGATGGGCCCTACATACAAAAGGTCGGCACCGCGTCGGGCAAGATCCTGGATTTGGGGGGCGATCTGTGCGGGGTCGGGTGCTCCGCCAGGCAGCACTGGCAGGGCGGCCTCCACCACTTCGAAATTCTGGCTCTTGGCCAGCTCCTTGAGCCGGTCGCGGATGATGGCGGAGTTGGGCTCCACCGGGTTGTGCAGGTAGCCCAGCTTGGTGAAGGGGCGGTAGGCGCGGATGGCATTGAGCTGCACCGGCAGTGGCGCCACATGGCTCACACCCGTGACATTGCGGCCGTGCTGCTCCAACTGCGGCAGGATGCCCGCGCCCACGGGGTCGGTGACTTCGGTGAAGACCATCGGGATGTCGCGAATCTGTCCGGGTTCGGCTTGGTCGTGGCGGCCAGCCAGGGCCAGCGTGGTGGGCGTGCCCCACACGTACACCAGATCGGGGTTGGCTGCGCGCACGCGGGCGCGCAGATCGGCCACGTCTTCGGCTTTGCCAGAGAAGCGGATATTCACGTAGCGCACCGGCACATCCTGGCGTTGCAGGTAGCTTGTGAAGCCGGTTTCGATGTTCTGCTCATCGCGGGGTAGCACCATGGCCACCGTATAGCGTGCGGTGGCGGCGGCTGCTGCTGCGGCAGCACCGCTGGACGCGGCGGGGGCTGCAGGCTGGGCCAGTGCAGAACCACCGCTGCCCAGCAGCAGCAGCAAGGCTGTCAACGCGGCTGCCAGGCGGGCCTGGAAGGGGAAAGGACGGGAGGGCATGGTGGCTCCTGTGCGAGAAAGGGAACTGGGCATTGCGGGTCTGGGCCAGTGGGATTTAGGCGGGCGCACTGTCTCGCCCCACGCGCAGGCCTGCCATCAAGCCCAGCGTGGCCACGGTGAGCAACATGCCCACGGCCACCACCGCACCCGCATAGCCGAACGCGGTGACCGCGATGGCGGTCACGAACGGCGCAATGAT
>JBCNOJ010000360.1:0-5424 GCA_039593925.1 Acidovorax sp. | reverse complement strand
GGCGCCGCCACACCGGCATTCAGCCCGCTGTACCAGCAAATCAAGGGCCTCATCCTGCAGAGCCTGCAGCAGGGCGAATGGAAGCCCGGCGAGGCCATTCCCAGCGAGATGGATCTGGCCGCCCGCTTTCGCGTCAGCCAGGGCACGGTGCGCAAGGCCATCGACGAGCTGGCCGCTGAAAACCTGGTGATGCGGCGTCAGGGCAAGGGCACCTTTGTGGCCACCCACGCCGAGCAGCATGTGCAGTACCGTTTCTTGAAGCTGCTGCCGGATACCGGCGATGCCCGGGTTGAAGGCCCAGCCCAGCGCCAGGTGGTTGATTGCCGACGGGTGCGCGCCAGCGCCGACGTGGCGCGTGCGCTGGCCCTGCGCAGCGCAGACGCCGTCATGCAGGCCAAGCGGATCCTGTCTTTTGGCGGTGTGCCTACGATTTTGGAAGACATCTGGCTGCCGGGCCACGCCTTCAAAGGGCTTACCGCAGAGCAGTTGGCCAATTACCAAGGGCCCACCTACGCCATGTTCGAGATCGATTTCGGCGTGCGCATGGTGCGCGCCGAAGAGAAAATTCGGGCGGTTCTGCCTGACGAGGAACAGGTCCAACTGCTCAAGGTGACACCGGTTACCCCGCTGCTGAGCGTGGAGCGCGTCGCTTACACCTACAACGATGTTCCCATGGAGTTACGGCGCGGCCTGTACCTCACAGACACCCACCATTACCGTAACGAGTTGAGCTGACACCACCCTGGCACCCGAGCAGAACGGTCGATATTTGACGGACGAAGACAACCGACTTGTTGCGTTGCAATAGAATTTTGCGTTCTTTGCATGTCCGAATTACAAAGAAGTTACATCCACGAAAGCACTCAACATGACCGAGCTTGCCAAAAAACGGCCTGAATTTCGCAACATCAATGCGTTCAAGGACCTGACCACCTACCGCATGACGCCCGCTGCGTGGGTCTCGATCCTGCACCGCGCCAGCGGTCTGATCATGTTCCTGCTGCTGCCCCTCATCATCTGGATGTTCGACACCTCGGTGTCGTCCGAAATCTCGTTCGGCCGGTTCACCGCAGCGTTTACCGCGGGCATCGGCTTCGTGCCCGGCTGGTTCGTCAAGTTGGCCGTGCTGGCCCTGATCTGGTCGTATCTGCACCACTTCACCGCCGGCCTGCGCCACCTGTGGATGGATGTGAGCCACAGCGCTGTGAACAAGCAGTTCGGCAAGACCTCCGCCTTGACCGTGCTGGTGATCAGCATCGCGCTGACGCTGGTGCTTGGCGCCAAGCTGTTCGGCCTGTACTGACCGAGAGCGACCGATTACACCAATGAACGGCAGCGGCCGCTGCCCCAAGTGCTCCACGCAGAACAAGACAAAAGGAAAACATCCATGTCCGTCAATTACGGTTCCAAGCGCGTCGTCGTCGGCGCCCACTATGGCCTGCGCGACTGGCTGAGCCAGCGTGTTACCGCCATCCTGATGGCGCTGTTCACCCTGGCCCTGCTGGCCCAGGTGATCTTCAACAAGGGCCCCATGGGCTATGACAAGTGGGCCGGCATCTTCTCGGCCCAATGGATGAAGGTGTTGACCTTCGCCCTGATCATTTCGCTGGCCTGGCACGCCTGGGTCGGCATGCGCGAAATCCTGATGGACTACATCAAGCCCGTGGTCCTGCGCCTGGCGCTGCAGGTGTTCGTCATCGTCTGGCTCGTCGGCTGCGCCGGCTGGGGCGTCCAGGTTCTGTGGCGTCTCTGATTGAATCCCCCGCGACTGAAGGCAAACAACAATGAGCTACACCAAAGCTAACATCACCAAGCGCAAGTTCGACGTCGTCATCGTCGGCGCCGGCGGCTCCGGCATGCGCGCATCGCTGGAACTCTCCCGCGCGGGCCTGAACGTGGCCTGCCTGTCCAAGGTGTTCCCAACCCGCTCGCACACGGTGGCGGCACAGGGCGGCGTGTCCGCCTCGCTGGGCAACATGAGCGAGGACAACTGGCACTACCACTTCTACGACACCATCAAGGGCTCCGACTGGCTGGGCGACCAGGACGCCATCGAGTTCATGTGCCGCGAAGCACCGAACGTGGTGATCGAGCTGGAACACTTCGGCATGCCGTTCGACCGCAACCCCGACGGCACCATCTACCAGCGCCCCTTCGGCGGCCACACCGCCAACTACGGTGAAAAGCCCGTGCAGCGCGCCTGCGCTGCAGCCGACCGCACCGGCCACGCCATGCTGCACACGCTGTACCAGCAGAACGTGAAGTCCAAGACCAACTTCTTCGTGGAGTGGATGGCGCTGGACCTGATCCGCAACGAACAAGGCGATGTGGTCGGCGTGACCGCCCTCGAACTGGAAACCGGCGACCTGTACGAGTTGCAGGCCAAGGCCGTGCTGCTGGCTACCGGCGGCGCGGGCCGCATCTTCGCGGCGTCGACCAACGCCTTCATCAACACCGGCGACGGCCTGGGCATGGCGGCACGTGCCGGCATCCCGCTGCAGGACATGGAGTTCTGGCAGTTCCACCCCACCGGCGTGGCCGGCGCGGGCGTGCTGCTGACCGAAGGCTGCCGCGGTGAAGGCGCCATCCTGCTCAACAGCAATGGCGAGCGCTTCATGGAGCGCTATGCGCCCACCCTGAAGGACCTGGCACCGCGCGACTTCGTGTCCCGCTCGATGGACCAGGAAATCAAGGAAGGCCGTGGCTGTGGTCCGAACAAGGACTACATCCTGATGAAGCTCGACCACCTGGGCGCGGACACGATCCGCAAGCGCCTGCCATCGGTGGAAGAGATCGGCCACAACTTCGCCAACGTGGACATCACCAAGGAACCGATCCCCGTGGTGCCCACCATCCACTACCAGATGGGCGGCATTCCCACCAACATCAACGGCCAGGTGGTCGTGCACGACGGCAAGCAGAACCATGTGGTCAACGGCCTTTATGCCGTGGGCGAATGCTCGTGCGTCTCGGTGCACGGCGCCAACCGCCTGGGGACGAACTCGCTGCTCGACCTGCTGGTCTTCGGCAAATCGGCCGGCAAGCACATCGTGAACTTCGTCAAGGAATCGGGCGAGCACAAGCCTGTGCCCGCCGACGGTTCCGACCGCACCTTGGCACGCCTGAACCAGCTGCAGGACTCGACCGAAGGCATCTACGCGCAGGATGTGGCCAACGACATCCGCTCGAGCATGCAATTGCATGCCGGCGTGTTCCGCACACAAGCCAGCATGGATGAAGGCGTGGTCAAGATCAACGCCATCCGCGAGCGCGTGAGCGGCGTGACGCTGAAGGACAAGTCCAAGGTCTGGAACACGGCCCGCATGGAGGCCCTGGAAGTCGACAACCTGATCGAAGTGGCCCAGGCCACCATGACCTCTGCCGCCGCCCGCAAGGAATGCCGTGGCGCACACACTGTGTACGACTACGAACACCCTGCCGATCACGCCGAGTTCCCGCTCGGCCGCAACGACAAGGAATGGATGAAGCACACCCTCTGGCACAGCGCGAACAACAGCCTGACCTACAAGCCCGTCAACCTCAAGCCCCTGACGGTGGACAGCGTGCCTCCCAAGGTCCGTACGTTCTGAAGATCCAGCAGCCTCACGAAAGAACAACATGAAGCGCACTTTTCAAATCTACCGTTACGACCCGGACAAGGACGCCAAGCCCTACATGCAGACCATCGAGATCGAGCTCGATGGCCATGAGCGCATGCTGCTGGACGCCCTGGTCAAGCTCAAGGAACAAGACCCCAGCCTGTCGTTCCGCCGCTCGTGCCGCGAAGGCGTGTGCGGCTCGGACGCCATGAACATCAACGGCAAGAACGGCCTGGCCTGCCTCACGAACATGAACACCCTCAAGGGCACCATCGTTCTGAAGCCCCTGCCCGGCCTGCCGGTGATCCGCGACCTGATCGTGGACATGACGCAGTTCTTCAAGCAGTACAACTCGATCAAGCCCTACCTCATCACCGAGGACCTGGCCCCCGAGAAGGAACGCCTGCAAAGCCCCGAAGAGCGCGAAGAGCTCAACGGCCTGTATGAGTGCATTCTGTGCGCCAGCTGCTCCACGAGCTGCCCCAGCTTCTGGTGGAACCCAGACAAGTTCGTGGGCCCCGCAGGCCTGCTGCAGGCCTACCGTTTCATCGCCGACAGCCGCGATGAGGCCACGGGTGCGCGCCTGGATAACCTGGAAGACCCATACCGCCTGTTCCGTTGCCACACCATCATGAATTGCGTGGACGTGTGCCCCAAGGGCCTGAACCCCACGATGGCGATCGGCAAGATCAAGGAACTGATGGTTCGCCGCGCCGTCTGACGGTATCCGGAAAGCACCCAGGCCATGTCCGACACCGCAACCCCCGTCCTGCCGCAGGCCAACGACCTGCTGGACGACCGCGAGAGATCCAAGCTGCACTGGCGTTCCCGGCGCGGGCTGCTGGAGAACGATCTCTACATCGAAAATTTCTTCGTGCGGTTCGGTTCGGGCCTGACCTGGCGCCAGGGGCACGGCATGAACACGCTGATGAACCTGGCGGACAACGACCTGCTGGACCTGCTGCTTGCGCGGCGCGAGCCCGAAGGCGAACTGGATACAGAAGAAGTGCGTGAAGTACTCGGCATGCTGCGGCTCAGTGGTGGCGCAGCGAGGCCCCGGGCCTGAAGTCCCCTGGACTTTGAGACAACAAGGCCCATAACCCCCGGAATCCCGGCAACCTACCCAAGGAAAGTAACAATGAAGCTAGCTGACAACAAAGCCACCCTGTCGTTCAGTAACGGCAGTCCCAGCGTGGACCTGCCGGTCTACCAGGGCAGCATTGGCCCGGACGTCATCGACATCCGCAAGCTGTATGCACAAACGGGCATGTTCACCTATGACCCGGGCTTCCTGTCCACAGCAGCCACCCAGTCGGCCATCACGTACATCGATGGCGACAAGGGCGAACTGCTGTACCGCGGCTACCCCATTGAGCAGTTGGCCCAGAACTGCGACTTCCTCGAAACCTGCCACCTGCTGCTGTACGGTGATCTGCCCAACCAGGCACAAAAGACCGACTTCACCAGCCGTGTGACCAACCACACCATGGTCAACGAGCAGATGCAGTTCTTCCTGCGTGGCTTCCGCCGCGACGCTCACCCCATGGCTGTGCTGACCGGCCTGGTGGGTGCCCTGTCGGCCTTCTACCACGACAGCACGGACATCAACAATCCGCAGCACCGCGAGATCGCCGCGATCCGCCTGATCGCCAAGATGCCCACGCTGGTCGCCATGGCTTACAAGTACGGCATGGGCCAGCCCTACATGTACCCGCAGAACAACCTCTCGTACGCAGGCAACTTCCTGCGCATGATGTTCGGCACGCCCTGCGAAGAGTACAAGGTCAACCCCGTGCTGGAACGCGCGCTGGACCGCATCTTCATC